>NZ_JBJHAE010000004.1:0-267644 GCF_054050895.1 Blastococcus sp. SYSU DS0669
GGCGGGCCCCCTCGCAGGGGCCCGCCGCGAGCCTGCGAGCGGTGGGGGGCGAGGGAGTCCTTACCGGGAGTAGAGCGCCTCGACGTCCGAGCCGAACTCCTTCATGACGACGTTCCGCTTGAGCTTGAGGCTCGGCGTGAGCATCCCGTTGTCCTCGGTGAAGTCGGTCGCCAGCACCGTGAACCTCTTGATCGCCTCGGCCTGGGAGACCGCCTTGTTGGCCTCCGCCACCGCGGCCTCGAGCTCGGCGAGCACGTCGGGGTCCTCACGCAGCTGCGCGGCCGTGAGGCCGGTGTCCTTGCCCTTGGACTCCAGCCACTGCGGCAGGGCCTCCTCGTCGAGCGTCACCAGGGCGGCGATGTAGGGCCGCTGGTCGCCCACGACGATGCACTGGCTCACCAGGCGGTGGGCCCGCAGCCGGTCCTCGAGCACGGCGGGGGCGACGTTCTTGCCGCCCGCGGTCACCAGGATCTCCTTCTTGCGGCCGGTGATCCGGACGAAGCCCTGGTCGTCGATCTCGCCGAGGTCGCCGGTGCGGAACCAGCCGTCGGGGTCGATGGCCTCCCGGGTGGCGTCCTCGTTCCTCCAGTAGCCGCGCATGACGATGCCGCCGCGGATGAGCAGCTCGCCGTCCTCGGCCACCGAGAAGGCGACGCCCGGCAGCGGGCGGCCGACGGTGCCGATCCGGATCGCCCCGTCGTGGTTCACCGAGGCCGCCGCGGTGGTCTCGGTGAGGCCGTAGCCCTCGAAGACGGTCACGCCGATGCCGCGGAAGAAGTGGCCGAGCCGCTCGCCCAGGGGGGCGCCGCCGGAGATGGCGCCCAGGCAGCGCCCGCCCAGAGCGGCCCGCAGCTTGCCGTAGACGAGCTTGTCGAACAGGGCGTGCTGCGCGCGCAGCCCCAGCCCCGGGCCGCCGGTGTCCTGGGCCCGCGACCAGTCGATGGCCACCTGTGCGGCCTTGTCGAAGATCTTGCCCTTGCCGTCGCCCTCGGCCTTGGCCTTGGCGCTGTTGAACACCTTCTCGAACACGCGGGGGACGGCGAGCACGAAGGTGGGCTTGAACTCGCCGAGGTCCTCGACGAGGTTCTTCACATCGGGCGTGTGGCCGATGACGGTGCGGTTCTTGACGGCGCCGACCTGCAGGACGCGGGCGAGGACGTGGGCCAGCGGGATGAACAGCAGCAGCGAGCCCTGCACGTTCATGAACCGCTCGAGCAGCGTGATGCCGTTGCCGATCTCGAACAGGAAGTTGCCGTGCGTCAGCTCGCAGCCCTTGGGTCGGCCGGTGGTGCCGCTGGTGTAGATCAGCGTGGCCAGGCTGTCGGCGCCGAGCGTGGCGCGGCGGGCGTCGAGCTCGCTGTCGGGCACGTCGGAGCCGGAGGCGGTCAGCTGCTCCACCGCGCCGTCCTCGATGACGAAGACGGCCTTCAGCTCGGGGGCCTGGTCGCGGACCGACTCGATGGCGGCGGCGTGCTCGTCGCGCTCGACGACGGCGACCGTGGCTCCGGAGTCGGAGAGGATCCAGGCGACCTGGTCGGCGCTGGAGGTCTCGTAGATCGGCACGACGACGGCGCCGGCGGTCCAGATGGCGTAGTCGAGGACGGTCCACTCGTAGCGCGTCTTCGCCTGCAGCGCGACGCGGTCACCGGCGGCCACCCCCGCGGCGATCAGCCCCTTGGCGACGCCGCGGACCTCCTCGCCGAACTGCCGCCACGTGACGTCGGTCCAGCGACCGTCCACCCGGCGCCGGAGGCCTACCTCGTCCCCGTGCTCGGCGACGTTGGCCGCCAGCATGTCGGTGAGGGCCTCGTCGGGGCCCACCTCGTGCGTTGCTGGAACGCTGAACTCGCGCACGCCCGGTCCTCTCCTCCCCGACCGCCCGCCGGGCACCGTCGCCCCGCGGCCCCGGTGCGGGGACGTCCGGGTCAATCTAGCGGCTGGTGCTACCGGGCAGTAGCCGAGTGCCGTGGTGCGCGGGCCCGGCCGGCACCCGAACGGCTAGCCTGCTGCCCATGGCCGACCAGTCCACCCAGTCGATCGTCGTCGAGGCGCCTGCGGCCGAGGTCATGGCGGTGATCGCCGACTTCCCCTCGTACCCGCAGTGGGTCTCCGCCGCCAAGAAGGTGGAGGTGCTCGAGACCGGCGAGGACGGGCGGGCCCGCCGGGTGCACTTCGTGCTCGACGCCGGGGCGGTCAAGGACGACTACGTCCTCGAGTACACGTGGGACGACGACCGCCGCGTCTCCTGGACCCTGGTGAAGGGTCAGATGCAGAAGCGGCAGGAGGGCTCGTACACCCTCGTCGAGAAGGACGGCCGGACCGAGGTCACCTACTCGATCACCATCGACCTCTCGATCCCGATGCTCGGCATGATCAAGCGGAAGGCCGAGAAGGTCATCCTCGACACCGCGCTCAAGGAGCTCAAGAAGCGCGTCGAGGGCTGAGCCGCCGTGCGCACCCTGCTGGTCACCGGCCCCGGCGGGGCGGGCTCGTCGACGGTGGCCGCGGCCGCGGCCGTGCGCGCCGCCCGTGAGGGCCGGCGCACCCTCCTGCTCTCCCGCCAGCCGGCGCCGGTGACCGGCCTCGGCGACGTCCCGGGCCTGCGCACCCGGTGGGTGGACGGCCGCCGGGCGCTCGAGGAGCTGTGGGGCGCCCACGCCGGGTCGCTCGGCCCGCTGCTCCCGCACCTGGACCTGCCGCCGGCGAGCTCGGTCGTGCCGGTCCCCGGCGCGGGGGAGCTCGCGCTGCTGGCGGCGCTCGGCTCGGCCGACGCCGACCTGGTGGTGGTGGACGCCGGACCCCTGCGGGACGGCCTGGCGCTCGCCGGCCTGCCGGGGTCGCTGCGCTGGTGGCTGGACCAGGCGCTGCCGCCGACGGCGCGCGCGCTGGCCGCCGTGCGGACCGCGTCGGTGGCGGCCGGCGCCGTCCGCCCCGGTCCGCTGGATGCTCTGCTGGCCGCGCTGCCGGCCGTCGAGCGGCTGCTCGCCCGGGACCGGCTTGCCGACCCCACGGCGACCGCGGTCTGGCTGACCACCGGGGCCCACCGGTCCGCCGTCCCGGTGGCGCGGCACGCGGCGACCGTCCTCGGCTTGCACGGGCTCGGGGTCGCCGCCGTGCTGGCCCGCGTGCTCCCGGCGGGGGGCGTGGGGGAGTGGTGGAGCGCGCGCGCCGCCGAGCAGGACCGAGCGCGGGCCGGGCTGACGGAGGTGGCCCCGGTGCACGAGGTGGCCGAGCTCCCCGCGGCGCCGGCGGATGTCGCCGACGCCGAAGGGCTGCTGGCCGGGGTGGAGTTGGCCCACACCCGCGCGCCGGTGCGACCGGCCCCACGCCGGGGCGAGGGCGGGTGGCGGCTGGACGTGCCGCTGCCCTTCGCCGACCGCCCGGATGTGGGGTTGACCCGGTGGGGCGATGACCTCGTGGTCACCGTGGGGGAGGATCGTCGTTCGCTGCGCCTGGACTCGTTGCTGCGCCGGTGCGAGGTGACCGGCGGGAGGCTGCTCGCCCCCGCCACCGCCGACGCGCGGCTCGAGATCAGCTTCCGCCCGGATCCGCAGCAGTGGCCGGCCGACCTCCTGGCGGCCGAGGAGAGGACCAGATGACCACCGGTGCCGACTGGACCGACCAGGCCCGCCGTCTGCTCGACGCCGTGCGCGCGGGGGCCGAGCGGTCCCCCGACCCCGCCACGGGCGAGCACGGCGGCGACGACTGCCGCTGGTGCCCTGTGTGCCAGGTGGCGGCCGTGCTGCGCGGTGAGCGCCCCGAGGTGACCGCGGCGCTGGCCGACGTCCTCACCACCGCGGCCGCCGCGCTGCGCACGTTCGCGGAGCAGCCGGGCGCCGGGAGCACCGCCCCGGACCCGGATCCGCAGCCCGCGGAGCAGGCCGAGGAGCCCGTCGTCCAGCGGATCGACATCGCGTGACCGGGCCGCAGGTGACGGCCCTTCCGGCGCTCGGCATCGACATCGGCGGGACCAAGGTGGCCGGTGGCCTGGTGGCCCCCGACGGCGCGATCGTGGCCACCGCCCGCCGGGCGACGCCGGGTGCCTCCGTCGGCGACACCGAGGACGCGATCGCCGCCGTCGTCGAGGAGCTCGCCGACGGGCACGCGGGCGCGATCGTCGGCGTCGGGGTGGGCGCCGCCGGGTGGTTCGACCGCACCGGGGACACCGTGCTGTTCAGCCCGCACCTGGCCTGGCGCAACTCGACCCTGCGCAAGGACCTGGCCGCGCGGCTGCAGCGGCCCCTGTGGGTGGGCAACGACGCCGACGCCGCGGCCTGGGCCGAGTACCGCTACGGCGCCGCCCGCGGTGCGGACCTCGCCCTGATGATCACCCTGGGCACCGGCATCGGCGGGGGGATCGTGCTCGACGGGCGGCTGCGGCGCGGATCGCACGGCGTCGCGGGGGAGTGGGGGCACATGCGCGTCGTCCCCGACGGCCGGCTGTGCGCCTGCGGCAACCGCGGCTGCTGGGAGCAGTACGCCAGCGGGACGGCGCTGGGCCAGACGGCGCGCGAGGTGGCCCGCACCTCGCCGGCCGCCGCCGCCGTGCTGCTGGAGCGGGTCGACGGCGAACCCGACCGCCTCACCGGCGAGCACGTGGCCCGGGCCGCGTACGACGGCGACCCGCTCGCCCTGGAACTGGTCACCGAGGTCGGCCACTGGCTGGGGCAGGGGATCGCCGACCTCGCCGCCGTGCTCGACCCCGAGGTGGTGGTGATCGGCGGTGGGGTCAGCGTGCTCGGCGAGATGGTGCTGCGCCCGGCCCGCGAGCGGCTGGAGCGCGCGCTGCCCGGCCGCGGCTTCCGGCCGGGCCCGCGCGTCGTCGCGGCCGCGCTCGGCGCCCAGGCCGGGATCGTGGGCGCGGCCGACCTGGTCAGGAAGGCCGTCGCCGAGGGGGAGCACTGACGGTCGCCCCGAGCGGGCCCCGGAGGGGTCCGCGCAGGGGCGACGCAGCGGCTCAGGGCAGGTGGGGACGGCTCGTGGCCGCGGTGTCCGCCGGCAGGCCGACGATCAACACAGCTCGCGGGCCAGCTGCTCGAGGAACAGGCCGATGTCGGTGACGATGCCCATGGCCTGGGCGCTGCCGCGGTCGGCCAGCTTCGTCACCGTCGCCGGGTTGATGTCGACGCACACCAGCGGGATCGACGCCGGCAGGATGTTCCCGGTCGCGATGGAGTGCAGCATCGTGGCCACCATGATCGCGAACCCGACGTCCTGGAGCTCGGCGCGCATCGCCCGCTGACCCTCGATGACGTCCGTGTGCACGTCGGGCAGCGGCCCGTCGTCACGCACCGAGCCGACCAGCACGAACGGCTTGCCGGCCTCCACCATCGCGTGCATGACGCCGCCGGTGAGGACGCCGGAGTCGACGGCGGCCCGGATCGAGCCGGCCGCCCGGATGGTGTTGATCGCCCGGATGTGGTGCTCGTGGCCGTGCGGCACCCCCGAGCCCTTGGCGAGGTCGACGCCGAGCGAGGTGCCGAAGAGCGCCGACTCGATGTCGTGCGTGGCCAGGGCGTTGCCGGCGAAGAGGACGTCGACGTAGCCGGCCCGGACCAGCCGCACCATCGCCGGGGAGGCGCCGGTGTGCACCACCGCCGGGCCGCCCACCCAGAGCACCCGCTGGCCGGCGGCCTTGACCTCGCGCATGCGCTCGGCGATCTGCCGGACCAGCAGCGCCTGCGGCTTCTCGCTGGAGACCGCCGAGGACATGAAGCCGAACTCGTCCTCCGTGCCCCGGGCGGCCTGCGCCGGGAGCTCGACCCGCACGCCGTGGGCACCGCAGACGACGGCGTCGCCGGCGCGCACGTCGCTGACCGGGACGGTGCGGACCACGGTGCCGTCCTCCTCGGTGGTGACCACGAGGCCGCAGTCCATCTCGGGGTTGCGCACCCGCAGCCACTCGCCGTCCAGCCGGACCAGCGTCTCCAGGTTGGTCGTGGAGTAGAAGTCGTCGGGGAAGACCCCGTCGGCCGGCGCCGGGCGGGTGGTGGCGGTGCCCGGGTCCACCGGGTTGGCGCCGTGCACCTGCACCCGCATGAGGATGCGGTCCAGCCGCTCGGCGGAGTCCGCCCGGATCTCGATCAGCGCGGTCGACTCGTCGGCGTGCTCGCGCCCGAGGTCCAGGTCGGCTATCCGGTAGTCCCCGCCGTACTCGAGGACGTCGTCCAGCACGCGGCCGAGGATGCCGGTGTCCATCAGGTGGCCGGTCACGGTGACCGTCGCGGTGGCCGGGGCGGTGGAACTGGCCATCTCAGACCACCGCCCCGTCGTCGCCGTCGTCCGAGCGGTCGCGCATGCGGGAGACCAGCAGGGCCACCCCGCCGGCCACCACCCCGACGCCGAGCACGAGCCCGGCGTCGGCCGACAGGCCGATGATCGAGGGGACGCCGATGAGCAGGATGCCCGCGGCGACCAGCAGCACGGCGTACAGCGCCGCGGGCGCCGGGACCGGCAGCGGCGGCGGTACCGGCGGCTCGTAGTGCTCGTCGGGCCGGTCGAGCACGGGCACCTCGTGGGGCGCCGGCGGTGGCGCGTCCGACGGGAGGCCCTCGACGACGGGGCGGCCGTGCTCGGCCTCGAACGCGGCCACGATGCGCCGCCACTCGGCGTCCTCGTCCAGGTCGCGCCCGGCCGGGCGGCGCAGGACCCGCGGCTCGGCGGGGTGGTCGTCGGCGTGCTGCTCGACCAGACCGCGCGCCTCGACCTGCCGCGCCCGGTCGACGAAGAGCCGGTCCGAGGGCGGGCTGGGCAGGACGACCGACCGGGTGTAGGGGCCGACGTCGGCGGCGGGCTCCAGGTAGGCGGCGATGCCGGCGGCCTCGAGCAGGTCGAGCAGGTGCTCGCCCACCCGCGGGTCGACGTCGCGCAGCGGGCTCCAGAGGACGGCGTCCAGGCCGTTGTCGCGGCGTCCCCGGCCGCGGCGGTCGGTCACCGTCGCCCGCCCGACGGGGCGTCGGGCTCACCGGCGGGCACGCGGGCGCGGATCCACTCCGCCGACCGGCGGAAGATCAGCGGGGCGTCGTTGTCCAGGGTGGCCACGTGGTAGCTGTCCTCCAGGACGACCTCGGTGGTGTCCTCGCTCGCCACCCCGGCGAGCAGGATGGTGCTGTTGACCGGTTCCACGACGTGGTCCTCGGTGCTGCGGAAGACGATGACCGGCGCCGTGACCCGGGCCAGGTCGGCGCGGGTGGCGGCCCAGAGGCCGCGCAGCTGCATCATGGCCCGGATCGGCAGCCGGGGGTAGGCCAGCTCGGTCACCCCGGGCTTCTTGATGTCGCTGGCGATCGGCGCCCAGCTGGGGGTGACCCGGGCCAGCAGCGGCAGCAGCTTGGCGTCCCATCTCCGGGTGAGCAGGGCCGGGTTCACCAGCAGGAGCCCGGCGACGTCGTCGGGCCGCACCTGCGCCAGCCGCGTCGCGAGCGTGCCCCCCATGGAGAGACCGGCGACGAAGACCCGGTCGCAGCCGGCGGCCAGCTCGTCGAAGGCCGCCTCGACCGTCGCGGTCCACTGGTCGTGGGTGCTGGCGTTGCAGTCCTGCCAGCGGGTGCCGTGGCCGGGCAGCAGCGGGCACCGGACGGCGAAGCCCTCGGCCGCCAGGTGCTCGCCCCACGGCCGCATGCTCATCGGCGTCCCCGTGAACCCGTGGACGAGGAGCACCCCGGTGCGGCCCTCCGGCCCGTCGCCGCCGGGGAAGGCGAACGGCTCGGCGCCGGGCATGACCTCGGGTGCGGGGGTCGGTCCGGGCACGGTGCTCCTCCTGGCATCCGGCGTCGCGCCGGTGTCTGCTGGGTCACGGCGGGCCCGGATTGTGATCGGGGCCCCAGGCTCCCTAGTCTGGCAGTCCCCGAGGGAGGCGTGTTGTTCTACTGGTTCCTCAAGTTCGTCGCCATCGGCCCGCCGGCACGGGCCCTCTTCCGCCCGAAGGTGGAAGGCATCGAGCACGTGCCCGCGACGGGCGCCGCCATCCTCGCGAGCAACCACCTGTCCGCGGCCGACTGGATCTTCATGCCGCTGCAGCTGAAGCGGCGGGTCACGTTCCTGGCCAAGGCGGAGTACTTCACCGGCACGGGCGTGAAGGGCTTCCTCCAGCGGGCCTTCTTCACCGGTGCCGGGCAGGTGCCGATCGACCGGTCGAGCGCCTCGGCCGCCGAGGGCGCCATCCGGACCGGCATCCGCATCCTGCGCGACGGGAAGCTGCTGGGCATCTACCCCGAGGGCACCCGCTCGCCGGACGGGCGCCTCTACCGCGGCAAGATCGGCGTCGCCCGCATGGCGTTGGAGACGGGGGCGCCCGTCGTCCCGGTGGCGATGGTCTACGGCAGCCGGCGGCTGCCCTTCGGCAAGAAGCTCACCCAGGTGCGGGTCCGGATCGGGAAGCCCCTGGACTTCAGCCGCTACGAGGGCCTGGCCGGTGACCGCTTCGTGGAGCGGTCGATCACCGACGAGATCATGTACGAGATCATGACGCTGTCGGGCCAGGAGTACGTCGACGTCTACGGCGCCACGGTGAAGAAGTCGATGGACGCCACGGGGGCCAGCGCCGTCGAGGTCGTCGCCACCCTGCAGCCGCCGGTCACCGAGGTCGCCGACCGCGCCCCGACGACGCTCGCCGGCTAGCGCGGCAGGAGCCGGTCGAGGACCTCGCGCAGCAGCGCCAGGAGCTCGGCGCGGGGCATCGTCGGCTCCACGACCCACTGGGCGACGAGGTCCTCGGTGAAGGCGAAGAAGGCGAGCACGAGCTGGCGGCGGCGAGCGTCGTCCGGCAGCCCGAGGGTCCGCAGCCCGACCTCCACCAGCCGGTCGCGGGTCTCCGCGTACACCTCCGCCACCCAGGGGTCGCCTCCCGCGGCGCCGCGCACGAACGCCAGGTGGGTCTCCCGGAAGGTCTCCACCCAGCCGACGTAGCGGTCGAGCATCCCGTCGACGGCGCTCGCGCCGGTGCCCTCGTCGGCCGAGCCGGGCCGCGGCAGCAGGTGCGTCCAGAGCAGCTCCGCCGCCGCCCGGGTGACGGCGGCGTAGTAGTCGCGCTTGCTGGGGAAGTAGTGGAACAGCAGGCTGCGGCTGATCCCCGCTCGGCGGGCCACCTCGTCGATGGTCAGCTCCTGCACCGGGGTGGTGGGCAGCAGCTCCAGGCCGATCTGCACGAGCTGCGCCCGCCGGTCGCCCGCCGACCGGCGGCCCCGCCCCGTCCCCTCCGGGGTGGCCGTCACGCCGCCGCGCCCCGCGTCACGCCCGGTCCCGGTCACCGACGGCGCCGGCCACGAGCCGCAACAGCCCGTCGACGACGAGGCCGGGCCGTTCCTGCGGCAGCATGTGCCCGGTGCGCGCGGCCCGGTGCAGGCGCGCCGCGGGCAGCGCCTCGGCGAGCTGGGCGCTGTGCCGCTCGGGCGTCAGCTTGTCGCTGTCGCCGACGAAGATCTCGACCGGGACCCGTGCGAGCGCCCCGAGCTCCGTCCGCTTGTCGTGATCGCCCAGGGCGGGCAGGAACTCGACGAAGGACCGCACCGTGGACGCGTGCATGATCCGCGCGCCCTCCAGGACCATCTCGTCGGTGGCGTCGGCGCCGTAGAGCAGGTCGCGGACCATCGTCCGGTGCCGCGGGTGGGTCGGCGGCAGGAGGTCGCGCAGCCGCTCGAGCAGGCCGGCCCCGGCGAGGGCCGCGGCCAGCACGCCGGGGCGCACCTTGGCCATGCGCCCGCCCGCCGACCGCGGGTCGGAGGCGAGGTCGCCCGCCGACGTCGACACCAGCGCGACGCCGCGCACCCGGCCGCCGAACAGCTCGGGCCGGGCGGCCGCCAGGCACATGATCGTCATGCCGCCCATGGAGTGCCCGCCCAGGACGACGGGCCCGGTGGGCACCAGCTGGTCGAGCACCTCGGCCAGGTCGGCACCCAGCCGGTCGAGGGAGACGGGCGTCGTCGGGCGGGTGGGCGGCGGCCACGTGGAGCGGCCGTGCCCGCGCTGGTCGTAGCGCACCAGCCGCAGCGCGCCGTCGGCCACCGGGTCGGCCAGCAGCCCGGCGACGTCGTCCCAGGCGACCTGCGACAGCGTCCAGCCGTGGGCGAGGACGAGGGTCACCGGCGCCTCGTCGGCGCCCTCGACGGTGGCGTGCAGGCGGGCGCCGTCGTCGGTCGCGACCGCCGCGGTGCGCCGGCGGACGGTGCGGGTGAGCGTGCCGGTCACGCCGCCTCCTCCTCGCGGACGGGCGCCCCGGCCGGTACGCCGACGTAGTTCTCCCGGTCCAGCTCCTTGGTGAGCCTGCGGAACCGGAAGGTGAAGTCGGGCCAGAGCGTGGTGTTGTGCCCGTGCCGGTCCAGGTACCAGCTGGCGCAACCGCCGCCGAGCCACACCGTGCCGCGGGACTTCCGCGCGATGAGGTCGCGGTAGGCCTCCTGGGCCTGCGGCGTGGTCTCCAGGACGGCGAGGTCCTCGGCCGCCATGGTGCGCAGCGCATCGTCGACGTAGGCCACCTGCGACTCGATCATGTAGACCATCGACGTGTGCCCGACGCCGACGTTCGGGCCGACCAGCAGGAACAGGTTGGGGAAGCCGGCGACGGTGGTGCTGCGGTTGCTCACCATGCCGTCGGCCCACACCTCGGCGAGGGACCGGCCGTCGCGGCCGCGGATCCGCTCCGCGATCGGCAGGTCCGTGACGTGGAAGCCGGTGGCCAGCACGAGGGTGTCGGTGGGGCGCTCGACCCCGTCGCGGGTCACGATCGAGCGCGGCCGGATCTCGGCGATGCCGGCGGTCACCAGCTCGGCGTTGGGGGCGCAGACCGCGGGGAAGTAGTCGTTGCTGATGAGGATCCGCTTGCAGCCGATGGTGTAGTCCGGCGTCAGCGCCGCGCGCAGCCTCGGGTCCCGGACCTGCCGCTCGAGGTGCGCCTTCGCGAGCCGGCCGACGGGCTTCAGGAACGCCCGCCGCTTGGCCATGCCGATGACGAGGAACTCGCGCAGGGCGTACAGCACCCCGCGGACGGCGCGCTGCAGGCCGGGGACCAGCCGGTACAGCCGGCGGGTCCACGGCCGGACCGGGTGGTCGGTGCGGGGGACGACCCACGCCGGCGTGCGCTGGTAGACCGCGATGCTCTCCACCTGCGGCTGGATCGCCGGCACGATCTGGATCGCCGAGGCGCCGGTGCCGATGACCGCGACCTTCTCGCCGCTGACGTCGTGCGATGAGTCCCAGCGGGCCGAGTGCATGACAGTGCCCTCGAAGGTCTCCAGGCCCGGGATGTCGGGGTAGGTGGGGTCGGCGAGCGCCCCGGCGGCCGAGACGAGGACCTGGGCGCGGAACTCGCCGGCGGTGGTGGTGACCAGCCACCGGCGGGCGTCGTCGTCCCACCGGGCGGCGGTCACCTCGGCGCCGAAGACGCAGTGCGCCCGCACGCCGAAGCGGTCCGCGGTGGCCTGCAGGTAGGCCTGGATCTCGGGTTGCTCGGAGTAGGAGCGCGGCCAGTCCGGGTTCGGCGCGAAGGAGTAGCTGTACAGGTGCGACTGCACGTCGCACGCCGCTCCCGGGTAGGTGTTGTCGCGCCAGGTGCCGCCGACGTCGTCGGCCCGCTCCAGGAGGACGAAGTCGGTCTCACCGCGCTGCCGCAGCGTGATGCCCATGGCCAGGCCGGCGAAGCCGGACCCGATGACCGCCACCCGCACCTCGCGCGCGGCACCAGGGGCGGTCGTGGCGTGTGCCCGCATCGTGCTGGTCACCTCGGTCGGCTCCTTCCGTCGGCTTGCTGAGCAACGGTGAGGAAGCTACAACAGTCGTTGAGCAGTGCTCAACACGAGCGCGACGAGCTGAGGAGCAGCCCCATGGCGTCCCGACACCGCACCCCGCTGGCCGGGAAGTCCGTCCTGATCACCGGTGCCGCGCGGGGCATCGGCGCCGCGCTCGCCCGCAAGGCGGCCGCCCGGGGCGCGCGGGTCGCCCTCGTCGGCCTGGAGCCGGAGGAGCTCGCGCGGGTCGCCGACGAGCTGGGTCCCGAGCACCTGTGGGTGGAGGCCGACGTCACCGACGCCGACGCGCTGGCCGCGGCCGTGCGGCGCACCGTGGACACCTTCGGCGGGCTGGACGTCGTCGTCGCCAACGCGGGCATCGCGCCGCTCACCACGGTCATGACCAGCTCCGCCCACGCGCTGGCCCGCACCGTCGAGGTGAACCTGATCGGCACGATGCTGACCGCGCACGCGGCCCTGCCGGAGCTCGCGCGGCGCCGCGGCCACGTCCTGCTGATCAGCTCCGCCGCGGCGTTCACCGTCCTCCCCGGCATGAGCGCGTACTGCGCGTCGAAGGCCGGTGTGGAGCGCTTCGGCGACGCGCTCCGGCTGGAGGTGGCGCACCGGGGCGTCACCGTGGCCAGCGCGCACCCGACGTGGATCGACACCGACATGGTCCGCGACACCGAGGCCGCGCTGCCCACCTTCGCCGCGACCCGCCGGGGGCTGCCCGGGCCGCTGGGCGCCTACACCTCGGTGGAGGCGTGCGCCGAGGCGCTCGTGGAGAACCTGGAGACGCGCCGCCGCAGGGTGTTCGTGCCGCGCTCGGTCGGCACCGTGGCCGCCCTGCGCCAGCTCGTCACCGGCGTCCTGGCCGAGAAGCTGGCGATGGCGGTCTCGGCGAAGCGTGTGCCGCAGCTCGAGCGGGACATCGCGGCGCTGGACGGCCGCGAGTTCGGGTCCCACTCCGTCGGCGACCGGCCCACCGGCGCCGCGTAGCCGGGGCGCCGGCATCCGGCCGCCCCCCTACGGTGGACGCCGTGCGCCGCTACTTCTACGACACCGAGTTCATCGAGGACGGCACCACCATCGACCTCGTCTCCATCGGCGTCGTGGACGAGTCCGGGCGCGAGTTCTACGCCGTCAGCACCGAGTTCGACCCGGGCAAGGCGATCCCGTGGGTGCGTCGCAACGTGCTCGACCAGCTGCCCCCTCCCGCGGACAGGGCGTGGCGCAGCCGGGAGCGCATCCGCGAGGACCTGCTCTCCTTCCTCACCGCGCCGGGGGAGGAGATCGAGCTCTGGGCCTGGTTCGCCGCCTACGACCACGTGGCGCTGTGCCAGCTGTGGGGCGCGATGCCGGCCCTGCCGCGGCCGATCCCGCGGCTCACCCGGGAGCTGCGCCAGCGCTGGGACGACCGCGGGCAGCCGCCGCTCCCGCCCAAGCCCCAGGGCACGCACGACGCGCTGGTCGACGCCCGGTACAACCTGGCGCGGTGGCGGGCGATCGAGTCGGCCGGGGGATGACCTCGCACGCCGGCGAGGACCGGGCGGCCGAGGTGGTGGCGGAGGTCGGTGCCGCCGCCGCGCGCGAGCACGGGCTGCCCCCCGCCCTGCTGGGCGGGTACCTGGCCACCCTGGTCGACGTCGCCGTGCAGGGCAGGTCCCTCAGCCGGGACGAGGAGGCGCACTGCCGGTCCCTGGGTGCCGAGGCCGCGCGGCGGGGGGTCGGGTTGCCGGCGCTGGTGGACCTCTACATGAGCGCCTCGCGCCGGCTCTGGTCGCGTCTGCCGCAGCTGATCGGGGACGTCCGCGGCCGGTCGCCGCGGTCGTCGGACCTGGTGGCGGTGGGTGAGTCCGTGTGGCGGGGCGCCGACACCGCCCTCGGCGCGCTGGCGGCCGGGCACGACGAGGCCCAGCGCGAGGTGGTCCGCCGGGAGGAGGCCTTCCGGCGCGAGTTCGTGGACGACCTGCTCACCGGCCGGTCGGAGGTCGGCTCCCTGGTGGAGCGCGCGGCCCGGCTGGGTATGGCCCTCACCGGCAGCCACACCGTGACGGTGGCGGCCACCGACCGGCCGACCGATTCGGGGATGCCCCTGACGAGGTGGCTCGAGGACGAGGCGCGGCTGCGGTTCGGCGACCGCGCCGTGCTCGTCACCGCCAAGGACGGCCGCCTGGTCAGCGTGCTGTCCTCCGGCGCCGCGGACGGCCCGGCGGAGGCCGACGGCCGGGAGCTGGCGGAGGCCGCCGGCCCGGCCGTGGCCCGGCTGACCCGGCGACCGGAGTGGCGCGTCGGGGTGGGGCGTTCGCACCCGGGTCCGCGCGGTGTGCCGCGCTCGTACCGGGAGGCGGTGGACGCCCTGGAGGTGGCCGAACGGCTCGGGCTGCCTGATCGCGTCGTCCATGCGCGGGACATGCTCGTCTACCGGGTCCTGCTACGGGACGAGGAGGCCATCTCCGACCTGGTCGGCACGGTGCTCGGACCGCTCACCGGGGCCCGCGGCGGGGCAGGGCCGCTCGTGGCGACGGTGGAGGCGTACTTCGCGGACGGGCGCAACGCGGCGTCGGCCGCCCGCCGCCTGCACCTGAGCGTCCGGGCGGTGACCTACCGCCTGCAGCGCGTGCGGGAACTGACCGGCTACGACCCCGGGGCTCCGGCGGACCAGTTCGCGCTCATGGTCGCGGTGACCGGGGCCCGGTTGCTCGACTGGCCCACGACGCCGCTCGGCACCGCCTAGCAGGAGGGGTCGGGTTGCCGGGTCCCGGCAAGGACCGCGCCCGGTAGTCGTCCGGGCCGGGACCTGACGCGCCGGCGCGCACCCCGCCTAGCGTCGGCGCATGACACGGAGCACCCACCCGGTTCCCCGCTTCCGCGCCCCTTCCGCCGCACTGCCACCCCGGCGGCCGGTGGTGGCGCGCCGGCGACGTCCGGCCGTGCCCCCGCACGAGCGACCGGTCCCGCGCGGGCACCTGGGGGAGCTCTTCCTGGAGGTGCGGCGCGACGGGCGGCAGCCGGTGGTCGCGGTCTCCGGGGAGCTGGACCTCGTCGGCCGGGAACTGCTCGAGGCCGTGCTGGCCCACGTCCGCTCCACCCACGACGGCGTGCTCGCCCTGGACCTGTCCGGGGTCACCTTCGCCAACTCGCACGGGCTGTCGCCGGCGCTGGACGGTGACGTGGTCCTGGTGGCCGCGTCACCGCCGGTGCGCCGGCTGCTCCGGCTCATGGGCCACCCCACCGACCGGACGGAGTTCTGATGCTCTCCCTGCTCTGGCTGCTCGTCGTCGGCCTGGTCGCCGGCTTCCTCGCTCGTGCGCTCGTGCCCGGCAAGGACTCGATGAGCCTGGTCGGCACCCTGCTGCTCGGGGTGTCCGGCTCGATCGTGGGCGGCCTCCTCCTCGGTCTGCTCTTCGGTGGCTTCCGCGACCGGGGCTTCGGCCCGGCGGGGATCATCGGGGCGGTCATCGGGGCGGTGATCGTGCTCGTCGTCTACAACCGGATCTCTGCACGGCGGGGATCCGGCACGGACGCACGCGGCGCGGCCTGATCCACGGTCATGGGCACGGCCGCGCCGCTCCCGCCGGAACCGCCACCGACCCCGGCGTCCGCAGGCGCGCTCCTCCCGTCGACGGCCTGGCGACGCGCGCTGTGGCGGAGGGCGGTGCGCTGGAGCCGGGTGCTGGTGATCGCGTCGTTGCTGGGCCCGGCGCTCGTCGGCGCCCTGGTGGCGCCCTGGCAGGTGACGCTCGTGCACGGCCCGACCCTGGGGCTGCTCCTCGGCGGGACGTTGGCGCTCGCGGACGGGGGCTTCCCCCGCGAGGCGGCGTCCCGCCGGCTCGTCGTCCGGGCCGCGGGGGCAGGGATCCTGCTCGTGCCGTTCGGAGCGGCCCTGCCGGTCCTGGGCTCCCTGGGCGGGTTGGTCGTGCTCGTGCTGCTCGTCGTCGGCTCCCTGGTGGCGGCCGACCGGCTGGCCGAGGACCCCGCGGTCGAGGTCGGCGCGGCCGCCGGGGTCGCGGACGTCCTGCCCGTGCTCCCCACGGCCGAACTGGCCGACCGGTGGGTGGAGACCGAGGAGATCCTCCGGTCCGGGCAGCACCGCGACCGGGTCGTCGAGGTGCGTGCCCTGCTGCTCGACGAGCTGAGCCGCAGGGACCCGGACGGGGTCGCGGCGTGGGTGGCCGCGGGAGGCCGGTCGCCGCGGCCCTACCTGAGGGCCGACCGCGACGGAGCCGGCTGATCGGAGGCCCACCCGGTGGCCGAGGCCCTCCCCGGAGGAGTTCCGGGGAGGGCCTCGGCGGCGCGGGCGCCGGATCAGACGGTGAAGGCCGCGAGCAGCCGGTTGAGCTCCTTGGAGAGCCCGTCGAGCTCCCGCGCCGCGGAACGGGCCCGCTCGACGTCGGTGGCGCTGTCGTCGGCGTCGCGGCTCACCGAGGTGAGCGTGGTGGTGACGGCGCCGGCGCCCTCGGCCGCGGTGGCGACGCTGCGGCTGAGCTCCCGGGTGGTCGCCGTCTGCTCCTCGACCGCGCTGGCGATCGTCGTCTGGTGGTCGTTGATCGCCCGGACGACGTCGGCGATCCGCGAGATCGACCGCACCGCCTCGGTCGTCTCGGACTGGATGCCCTGCACCCGCTGGGCGATCTCCTCGCTGGCCTTGGCCGCCTCCTGGGCGAGGTCCTTGACCTCGTTGGCCACGACGGCGAAGCCCTTGCCCGCGTCACCGGCGCGCGCCGCCTCGATGGTGGCGTTGAGGGCCAGCAGGTTGGTCTGCTCGGCCACGCCCGAGATCACCTTCACGACGTCACCGATCTCCGCGGAGCTGGCGCCGAGCGCGGCGATCGTCGTCTCGGTCTGCTCGGCGAGCGCGGCCGCCTGACGGCCGACCTCCGCGGCCTCGGCGGCGCTGCGGGCGATCTCGGTGATCGAGGCGCCCATCTCCTCGGCGCCGGCCGCGGCGGAGGAGACGCTGCTGCTGATCTCCGACGCCACGCCGTGCGCCCCCTGGGCCTGGTCGCGGCTGCGGGCGGCCCGCTGGGCCAGGCCGTCGGCCACCGCGGACACCCCGGCCGCGGAGGCGGCGACCTCCTGCGCGCAGCGGTGGATGTCGCGCACCGTGCCGGCGACCTTGTCGACGAAGCGGTTGAAGGCGCCGGAGAGCTGCCCGACCTCGTCGTCGCGGGAGTCGTCCATCCGCTGGGTCAGGTCGCCCTCCCCGTCGGCGATCTCGGCCATCCGGTCGCGCAGGTGGGTCAGCGGCCGGGTCAGCCGGTGGCCGACCCACCGGGCGAGCACCCCGCCCAGCACGGCGATCACCAGGGCGGCGACGACCATGGCCCACACCATCGACGAGCGACCGGACTCCAGGGACTCCTCGGCGCCGGCGAAGTCGGCGTCGCGCGCGACGGTGGCGATGACCCAGTCCCAGGGGGCGTAGTAGGACACCCGGACGGTGGTCGGGCCGGCCTCGGGGTCGTCGTAGCGGACGGTCGCCTGCTCGCCGTCCTGGAGCGGCAGCGCGGCGTCGACGATCTGCCGCACGTAGGGGACGCCGTCGGCGTCCGTGGCGTCGAGCAGCTGTTCGCCGTCGCGGCTGCCGTCGGGGCTGATCAGGACCGTGCCGGCGCGGTCGCCGGTGCCGCCGTAGACCTCGACGTGGCCGTTCTCGCCGATGGTGGTGGCCTGCAGCCCCTCGCGGAGCGCGGGCAGGTTCTCCTGCTTCACCCCGACGTAGAGCACCCCGACCACGTCGCCCGCGGGCCCGAGGATCGGCTCGTAGGCCGACACCAGCCAGGAGTCGACGACGAAGGCGTTGCCGCGGTAGGTCTGCCCGCCGCTGACCGCCGCCGCGACCGGGTTGGGCTTGCCGTCGGGGTTCACCGCCGGGATGTAGGTGCCGATGGCGCGCGTGCCGGTGGCGGTCTGGACGTTCGTCGCCACCCGCAGGAAGTCGCCGGAGGGCGTCTTCTGGAAGATCGTGACGGTGGCGCCGACCATCTCCTTGATGGTGTCGACCACCGGGGTGGGGACGGCGGCGTCGCTGTTCTTCCCCAGCCATTGCCCCCCGACCAGCACGCGGGGCAGGGCGACGGGGGTGACCTCGCCGTTCATCTGGTTCTTGGCGTCCCAGGCGACCAGCCCGCGGCCGGAGTCGTCGACGGCGAAGCCGCCGGACTGCTGCAGGACGTATCGGGCGGTGGCCAGGTCCGAGTCGACCTTGGCGGCGGTCGAGGCGCCCTGGGTGGCGACGACGTCGTAGGTCCCGCGGGCCGCGCGGCTGATGTCCTCCTCGACGAGCGCGTCCATGTCACGGGCGGCGTCGTCGGCGAAGCGGCTGCTCTGCCAGGCGCTCACGCCACCCATGGCCACCCCGGTCACGGCCACGCTGGCCACCGCCAGCGCCACCACCTTGGTGCGGATGCCCCAGCCGGACGGCGTCGTCCAGGCGGGGAGGGAGGTCCAGCGCATCGTCGGCCTTCCGGGTCACGGCAGCGACCCGGTGTCGCTGCCAGGAGCTGTCTCGGCAGGTAACGGCCGGCCCGGTACCGGAGCGGGCGGGGTGGGACGGATCGTGACCTGCGGGTGACCGGGTGGGGCGCGATCCGGCCACCCGCCGCAGCCGGGGACGACGGCGGTGCCCGAAAGGCTGGACGGGGCGGTGACCTGCGGCATCATGGGCGGCACACCCGGGTGCCGCCCGGCCGGTTCCGCGGAGGGACGCATGCGCATCGGCATCCTGACCGGCGGCGGTGACTGCCCCGGCCTCAACGCGGTGATCCGTGCGGTCGTGCGCAAGGGCGTCGGCGAGCTCGGCGACGAGGTGATCGGCTTCCGGGACGGCTGGCGCGGCCTGCTGGAGGACGACGGCGTCCCGCTGGACCTGGCGTCGGTCCGCGGCCTGCTGCCGCGGGGTGGAACCATCCTGGGCACGTCCCGCACCAACCCCTACGCCGTCGAGGGCGGTCCCGAGCGGGTGCTGGACACGCTGCGGCGCTCCGGGGTCGACGCCCTCGTGCCCATCGGCGGGGAGGACACCCTCGGCGTCGCCGCCCGCCTGGCCGCGACCGGGCGGGTGCGCGTGGTGGGCGTGCCCAAGACCATCGACAACGACCTCGACGCCACCGACTACACCTTCGGGTTCGACACCGCCGTCGGCGTCGCGATGGAGGCCATCGACCGGCTGCACACCACCGGCGACAGCCACCACCGCGCCCTGGTCGTCGAGGTGATGGGCCGGCACGCCGGGTGGATCGCGCTGCACGCCGGCATGGCCGGTGGGGCCACGGTGATCCTCATCCCCGAGCACCCCTTCGACGTGGAGGCGGTCCTCGACCACGTGCGGCACCGGTTCGACTCGGGCTACTCGCCGATCATCGTCGTCTCGGAGGGGGCGCAGCCCAAGGACGGCGGCATGGTGGTCGCCACGGGGGAGAAGGACGCCTTCGGCCACGTGCGCCTGGGCGGGGTGGGCCCGGCGCTGGCCGCGCTGCTCGAGGAGCGGACCGGGCGGGAGGCCCGCGCCGTCGTCCTCGGGCACGTCCAGCGCGGCGGCACCCCGTCGCCGTTCGACCGGGTGCTCGCGACGCGGTTCGGCCTGGCCGCGGTGTCGGCGGTGCACGCGGGGGAGACCGGGGTCATGGTGGCCCTGCGGGGCACGGACATCGTCCGCGTCTCGCTGGGCGAGGCGACCGCGCAGCTCAAGCTGGTGCCCGCCGAGCGGTACGCGGAGGCCGAGGTCTTCTTCGGCTGAGACCCCCGAAGTGCGGAACCGGCGACACGGCCTCTGGTGGCAGCGGGTGTCCGCCGTACTCTCGGGGGCGTGAGCCTCCCCGAACCTGCCGAGCTGGTACCCGGTCTGGACCGGTGGCGGGAGCTGCCCGCCGCCCAGCAGCCGCGGTGGCCCGACCGCGCGGCCCTGGACGCCGTGCTGGAGACCCTGTCCACCGTCCCGCCGATCGTCGCCCCGAGCGAGGTCGACACGCTGCGCGCGCAGCTGGCCGACGTCGCCCAGGGCAAGGCGTTCCTGCTCCAGGGCGGCGACTGCGCGGAGACCTTCGACCTCAACACCGAGCCGCACCTGCAGGCCACCACGCGCACGATGCTGCAGATGGCCGTCGTCCTCACCTACGGGGCGAGCGTGCCCGTCGTCAAGGTGGGCCGGGTGGCCGGCCAGTACGCCAAGCCGCGCTCGTCGGACACCGACGCCCTCGGCCTGCCGTCCTACCGCGGCGACATGGTGAACTCGCTGGAGCCGGTCCTCGAGAAGCGGATCCCCGACCCGAACCGGCTGGTGCGGGCCTACGCCAACTCCGCCGCCGCCATGAACATGATCCGGGCCTACGCCCGCGGCGGCCTGGCCGATCTGCACGCCGTGCACGACTGGAACCGCGACTTCGTGGCCAACTCGCCGGCCGGCGTGCGGTACGAGGTCATCGCCCGCGAGATCGACCGGGCGCTGGCGTTCATGCGCGCCTGCGGCATCGACTCCGACGCCCTGCGCGGGGTGGAGCTGTTCAACTCGCACGAGGCCCTGATCCTCGACTACGAGCGGGCGCTGCTCCGCATGCACGAGGGCCGCCCGTACGCATTGAGCGCGCACTTCGTCTGGGTCGGCGAGCGCACCCGGCAGATGGACGGCGCGCACATCGAGTTCGTCTCCAAGCTGGCCAACCCGATCGGCGTGAAGATCGGCCCGACGACGACGCCCGAGCAGGCCACCGAACTCGTCGAGCGCCTGGACCCCGACGGCATCCCCGGCAAGCTGACGCTGATCAGCCGCATGGGCAACGGCAAGATCCGCGACGTCCTCCCGGGCATCGTGGAGAAGGTGACCGCGAGCGGCCACCGGGTGGTGTGGCAGTGCGACCCGATGCACGGCAACACCCACGAGTCGCCGACCGGCTACAAGACCCGCCACTTCGACCGCGTCGTCGACGAGGTGCTCGGCTTCTTCGACGTGCACCGGGCGCTGGGCACCTGGCCCGGGGGCATCCACGTCGAGCTCACCGGTGAGGACGTCACCGAGTGCCTGGGCGGCGCGATGGAGATCAGCGACGAGGACCTCGACAGCCGGTACGAGACGGCGTGCGACCCGCGGCTGAACACCGGGCAGTCCCTGGAGCTGGCGTTCCTGGTCGCGGAGATGCTGCGTGGCTGAAGAACTCCCTGCCCCCCACCGCTCGCAGGCTCGCGGCGGGGCCCTGCAGGGGGCCGTAGACCTCCGGTCGGACACGGTCACGAGGCCGACCCCGGGCATGCGGCGGGCGATGGCCGAGGCCGAGGTCGGCGACGACGTCTACGTCGAGGACCCGTCGGTCACCGCGCTCGAGGAGCGGGTGGCGGAGCTGTTCGGGCACGAGGCCGCGCTGTTCGTGCCCAGCGGGACCATGGGCAACCAGATCGGGATGCGTCTGGTCTGCGAGCCCGGGCAGGAGGTCCTCTGCGACGCCGACGCCCACGTCGTCACCTACGAGATGGGCGCCGCGGCGGCGATCTTCGGGATCTCCACGCGCACCGTGGTGTCGGCCGGCGGGCGACTGGACGCCCGGCAGCTCGTCGAGCAGGTCCGGCCGCAGGACAACTGGCACCTCACGGCCACCGCGGCGATCGCCGTGGAGAACACGCACAACCGCGGCGGCGGGCTCGTGCAGCCGCTGGACCAGCTGCAGGAGCTCTGGGACTGGTCGCGGTCGGCGGGTGTGGCGGTGCACCTCGACGGGGCGCGGATCTGGAACGCGCACGTGGCGTCCGGGGTGCCGCTGTCCACCTACGGCGGGCTGGCCGACACCGCGTCGGTCTGCTTCTCCAAGGGCCTCGGGACGCCCGTCGGCTCGGTGCTGGTGGCGTCGGCGGAGCGGATCGCGACCGCGCGGCTCTGGCGCAAGCGCCTCGGCGGCGGCATGCGGCAGGTCGGCGTCCTGGCGGCCGCCTGCACCTACGCGCTCGACCACCACCTGCCCCGGCTGCGGGAGGACCACGACCACGCCCAACTCCTGGCCAAGCGGCTCGGCGTCGACCCGGCGTCGGTGGAGACCAACATGGTGGTGCTGGACGACGTCGAGGCGCCGATGCTCGCCGAGGCGGCGAAGGCCGAGGGCGTGCTGGTCAGCCAGGTCAGCGCCCGCAGGGTCCGGCTCGTCACCCACCTGGACGTCGACCGGGCCGCCGTCGAGCGCGCCGCCGACGTCCTCGCCGAGCTGCTCGACCGCTAGCGGGCCTCCGCGCCGGCACCCCGGGCCGTGCCGGCGTCGCGCCCGCTCGGGCCGCGTGCGCAGATCCCGCCAGGTCAGGCGGCGAGCGGGTCGCCGATCAGGCTGTTCAGCAGCTTGATGTCCGCGGCGTGGCCACCGCACGGGTCGCCGTCCCGCAGGCTCGGGGTCTCCACGACCATGGGCACCCCCGCCGTCGTGCGGTGCCGCACCAGCTCCGCGAACGGGCCGGTGCCGTAGGCGCCGGAGCCGATCAGGCCCTCACCGATGGTCGTGTGCCGGTCGCGCTTGGACCCGCAGGTGTCCAGCGAGTCGTTCACGTGCACCAGGCCGAGCCGGCCGGGGCCGACGGTCGCCTCGAGCGCGTCGAGGGTCGCCGACATGCCGCCGGGGACGGCGAGGTCGTGCCCGGCCGCCCAGGCGTGGCAGGTGTCGAAGCACACGCCGACGAGCGGGTGGTGCTCCAGCGCGGCGAAGTACGGGCCCAGGTCCTCGACGGTGGCGGCCAGCGCCTTGCCGCCACCGGCCGTCGGCTCGACCAGCAGCCGCGGCCCGTCGGGGTCGGCGGCCTCGAGCACGGGCAGCAGCTGCTCGTGCAGCTGGCGCAGCGCCGGCTCGTAGCGGTCCTCGCCCACGGCGGACCCGGCGTGCACCACGACGCCCTGGCAGCCCAGCTGCGCCCCGCGCCGGAGGTTGTGCGCGATCGACGCGATCGACTGGCTCACGGTGGCCTCGGTCGGGGAGCCGACGTTGACCAGGAACGGCGTGTGGATGAACGACGGCACTCCGCGCTCGGCGCAGCCGGCGGTGAACAGCGCGTCCTGCTTCGCGTCCCCGTCGGTCAGCTTCCAGCCGCGCGGGTTGCCCACGAACACCTGCACGGCGCGGGCGCCGACGGCGTCGGTGTAGGGCAGGCCGCCCTTGGCGAGGCCGCCCTTGATCTGGATGTGCGCGCCGATCGGCGGCACACCGGGGGGAACGTCCGACACGGGCCTATCCGAAGGAGAGCAGGATCGTCACGGGGGTGCCGCGCTCGACGCTCTCGCCGGCCGCGGGGCTCTGCCGCAGCACCCGGTTGCCGAAGAAACGCGTGGCCTCGACCTCGAGGCCCGCCTGCCGCAGGATCGACTCGGCCTCGTCGCCGCTCCGGCCGACCACGTCGGGCACGGTGACCAGCGGGACACCGGCCGAGACCTGGATGCGCACGGTGCTGCCGTAGGCGACCGGGCCGGCGCCAGGGCCCGGCTCGACCGCCATGACCTCGCCCTCGTCGACCTGGTCGCTGCGCCCGTCCTCGCCGCGCTGGACCACGAAGCCCAGCGCCTCGAGGTTCGACGTCGCCTGCTCCGGGGTCTGCCCGGTGACGTCCGGGACGGCGACCGGCGCCCGGCCCTGGCTCACCACGACCGTCACCACCTGGTCACGCTTGAGCGCGGTGCCGGCCGGCGGGTCGAAGGCGACGACGTGGCCCGCGGGCACCTGGTCGTCGAACGCCTGACCCCGGGTGAGCTGGATGGGCAGGTCGGCCTGCAGGCGCGCTTCCACGTCGTCGACGGGCAGGCCGACGAGCTCGGGCGCCACGGTGTAGCGCTCGAGGCCCTTGGAGACGACGACGCGGACGTCGGTGCCGCGGATGACCTCGCCCGAGGCCGGATCGGTGGAGATCACGACGCCCGCGGGCACCGTCTCGCTCCACTCCTGCACCACCGGGTCGGGGTCGAGGCCGGCGTCCTGCAGCAGGTCGATGGCCGCGCTCTCCTGCTTGCCGGTCAGCGCGGGGACGTCGGTCCAGCGCCCGGAGCCGAGCCACCAGCCGACCGCGCCCACCGTGATCGCCATCAGCAGGACGACGGCGATCAGCAGCCGGGCGCGGCGCCGGCGGACGTGGTCGGGCACGCCGGGGCGCGGCCGGGCCGGGCCGGGACGGCGGCCGTGCACGTCGGTCGTGGGCCCGGCGCCCATCCCGGGCAGCATGCTGGTGCGCCCCGACCGGGCCGCGCGGTCGGGGAGCACCGCGGTGCCGGGGTTGCTCGGGTGGCCGGGACGGGGGCGGGTCGACCGGTTGGTCGGCCGCAGCGTGCCGGGGCCGGCGCTCTGCCCGGTGGGCACCGGGACCGGCTCGATGCCGAGGTCGGTGCGGACGTCGGTGAGCTCGGCGAGGAACGCCCCGGCGTCCAGCGGGCGGCCGGCGGGGTCGCGGCGGGTGGTGCGGGCGACCAGCTCGTCGACCTGCCACGGCAGGCCGGGGACCTCGGCCGAGGGGGCGGGGACGTCGTGGTGCACGTGCTGGTAGGCCACCGCGAGCGGGGTGTCCCCGCCGAAGGGCGGGTGCCCGGTGAGCATCTCGTAGAGCACGATCCCGGCGGCGTAGATGTCGCTGCGCGCGTCGGCGCGGCCGCGCTCGAGCTGCTCGGGGGAGAGGTAGGCGACGGTGCCGATGAGCACCCCGCCGGTCTGGCTGGTCTGCCCGGTGCCGACGACGGCGCGGGCCAGGCCGAAGTCGGCCACCTTGACCACGCCGTCGACGCCGATCAGCACGTTCTCGGGCTTGATGTCCCGGTGCACGATGCCGGCGCGGTGGGCGGCGGTGAGCCCGGCGAGCACGGGCTCGAGGACGGCGAACGCCTCGCCGACGGTGAGCCGCCCGCGGGCGCTGAGCAGGTCGCGCAGCGTCCGGCCGCGCACCAGCTCCATGACGAGGAAGACCAGGCCCTGGTCGCTGCCCTGGTCGCTGACGCCCACGACGTTGGGGTGGCTGAGCATCGCCGCGGCCCGCGCCTCGCGGGTGAACCGGTCGACGAAGGTCGGGTCGTGCGCCAGGTGCTCGGCCATCACCTTGACGGCGACGGTCTTGTGCAGCCGGAGGTCGGTGGCTGCGTAGACGGTCGACATGCCACCCCGTGCCACCCGCTCCTCGAGGCGGTAGCGCCCCTCGAGAACGAGGCCGACCACGGGGTCGGTCACGGCGGTGTCCACACGGCCGAGTGTAGGAGCGCCGAGGGCGCTGGTCGCTCCACGACGCGGCGAAGGGTATCGACGGGGCGCCTGTGACGCATGTAGTCCCTCACGTCGGGGACCCCGTCCTCCTCACCGCCCGCACGGCGGCGGTGAGGAGGACGGGCTCTCTCACGCCAGCTCGAGGCCCGGGTAGAGCGGGTGCGCCGCGAGCAGCTCGGAGGCGGCCGCGCGGGTGCGCTCGGCGACGCCGTCGGCGACCACGTACTTCGCCTGCGAGGCGCGGCCGTCGCGGGTCGCGGTCGGGGTGGTGGCCGAGAGCACGTCGACGATCAGCTCCGCCGTCCGGTCGAACTCGTCGGCGCCGAAGCCGCGGCTGGTGAGCGCCGGGGTGCCCAGCCGGATGCCGGAGGTGTACCAGGCGCCGTTCGGGTCGGCCGGGACGGCGTTGCGGTTGGTGACGATGCCGGCGTCCAGCAGGGCGGACTCCGCCTGGCGGCCGGTGAGCCCGAAGCCGGTGACGTCGACCAGCACCAGGTGGTTGTCGGTGCCGCCGGTGACCAGCCGGGCGCCGCGCGCGGTCAGGCCCTCGGCGAGGCACTGGGCGTTGTCGGCCACCACCTGGGCGTAGCCGGCGAACTCCGGACGCCGGGCCTCGGCGAACGCCACCGCCTTGGCGGCCATGACGTGGGGGAGGGGCCCGCCGAGCACCATCGGGCAGCCCCGGTCGACGGCGTCGGCGAACTCGGGCTGGGCGAGCACGAACCCGCCGCGCGGGCCGCGCAGGGACTTGTGGCTGGTGCTGGTGACGATGTGCGCGTGCGGGACCGGGTCGAAGTCACCGGTCAGCACCTTGCCCGCGACGAGGCCGGCGAAGTGGGCCATGTCGACGACCAGGGTGGCGCCGACCTCGTCGGCGATCTCGCGCATCGCGGCGAAGTCCACCCGCCGCGGGTAGGCGGAGTAGCCGGCGACGAGGACGAGCGGCCGGAACTCGCGGGCCCGGGCGCGGACGGCGGCGTAGTCGAGCAGCCCCGTGGCGGGATCGGTGCCGTAGGACGACTGCTCGAACATCTTGCCGCTGATGTTGGGGCGGAACCCGTGGGTCAGGTGGCCGCCGGCGTCCAGCGACATGCCGAGCATCCGCTGGTCGCCCAGCGCGCGGCGCAGCGTCGCCCAGTCGGCGTCCGTGAGGTCGTTGACGTGCCGGGCGCCGGCCTGCTGCAGCGCGGGCAGCTCGACCCGCTGCGCGAGCACCGCCCAGAACGCGACGAGGTTGGCGTCGATGCCCGAGTGCGGCTGCACGTAGGCGTAGGGCGCGCCGAACAGCTCGCGGGCGTGCTCGGCGGCGAGCGCCTCGACGGTGTCGACGTTCTGGCAGCCGGCGTAGAACCGGTGCCCGACCGTGCCCTCGGCGTACTTGTCGCTAAACCAGTTGCCCATGGTGAGCAGCACGGCCGGGCTGGCGTAGTTCTCGCTGGCGATGAGCTTCAGCGAGCCGCGCTGGTCGGTCAGCTCCTGGCTGATCGCGTCGGCGACCCGCGGCTCGACGGCGCCGATCACCTCGAGGGCGCTGCGGTAGGCGGCCGAGGCGGCCGTGCCGTCGAAGGCGTGGGTGGTGCGGGGGGCGGTGGTCATGGGGGCTCCTGCGCAGGACGACGGATAGGTGCCCAGGCGCACGGCGACGGTGGTGCGGGCCGCTCCCCGGTGGTGGCCCACCTCGACGCGCCAGTCACGGCCCTCCGAGAGGTTATCGCGCCGCCACGACGGTATCGGCGGGCACCGACCGCACGTCGTCCAGCCCGCAGAGGACCATCGTGTGCTCGAGCTCCTCGGCGAGGCCCCCGAGGACCCGCGCCACGCCCTGCTCGCCGCCGGCGGCGAGCCCCCAGACGATGGGCCGGCCGAGGAAGACCGCCGACGCGCCCAGCGCCAGCGCGGTGAGCACGTCCGACCCCGAACGGATGCCGCCGTCGGCGTAGACCTCCACGTCCTCGCCCACGGCGTCGACCACCTCGGGGAGCGCCTGGGCGCTGCTGACCGCGGGGTCGACCTGCCGGCCCCCGTGCGTGGTGACCCACACCGCGGCGGCGCCGGCCTGCACGCAGCGGATGGCGTCGTCGCCCCGGAGCACGCCCTTGACCACCACCGGCAGCCCGGAGAGCTGGCCGAACCGGGCGATCTCGTCGAAGGTCCAGGTGCCGGTGGCCAGGCCGTCCAGGGTCGGCTCCTCGCCCTCCGGGGGCCGGTTGGCCATCCGCACGCCCGCGCGGTGCACGAAGTCGTGCCGCAGGTCGCGGCGGCGGCGCCCCAGCAGCGGGACGTCGACGGTCATGACCAGCGCGCGGTAGCCGGCGTCCCCGGCGCGGCGGGCGAGGTCGTCGGTGTGCCGCTCGGAGTGCAGCCGGTACAGCTGGAACCACTTCGGGCTGCCGGGGTCGACGGCGGCGACCTCCTCCAGGCTGGTGGTCGCGCTGGTGGACACGGTCATCAGGGCACCGCTGGCGGCGGCGCCGCGGGCGGTGGCCAGCTCGCCGTCCGGGTGGGCCATGGCCTGGTAGGCCCAGGGGGCGACGCCGATGGGGGTGCCCACCGGCGCGCCCAGCAGCTCGGTGGCCAGCGAGGCGGTGGTGGTGCCCCGCAGCACCCGGGGCCGGAGCCGCCAGGTGCGCCAGGCCGCCGTCGCCTCGCCCATCGTCGTCTCGGTCTCGGCGCCGCCGGCGTAGTAGTCGTAGACCGGCTCGGGGAGGAGTTCCCGCGAGCGGGCCTCCAGCCGCACCAGGTCGACGAAGGGCGCCTCCTGCCCGGGCTCCTCGGCGATCTCCGCCGCCTGGTCCTGCCCGGCCGGTCCCGGTACCGGGCTGCTCGCTGATCCACCGCTCGCCATAGGCTGACACTCTATGGACACGCTCACCCCCGCGGAGGTCGCCCAGCTGCTGGGCACCTCGCCGAACCGGGTCCGCCAGCTGCTGCGCGACCGGAAGCTGATGGCCGTCCCCGGCAGCGGGAACGGGAAGATCCCGGCCGCGTTCGTGCAGGACGGCGTGATCCTCAAGCACCTGCCCGGCCTGCTGACCGTGCTGAAGGACGGCGGCTTCACCGACGAGGAGGCCTTCGACTGGCTCTTCCGCGAGGACCCGTCCCTGCCCGGTACGCCGGTGCAGGCCCTGCGCGACGACCGGCACACCGAGGTCACCCGCCGGGCCCAGGCGCTGGCGTTCTGAGCCCGGTGCATCCGGGGCCGGTGCGGGAACCGAAGCCCGGGCCGTGGAGCAGCTGACGTACCTGGGCCTGCTGGCCGGCTGCCTGGTGGTGACCGCGCCGCTGGAGCTGGTGCTGGGCGTGCGGGTCTACGCCCGCTGGCGCCGGTTCCTGCTGGCGGCGCTGCCGGAGTTCGCCGTCTTCGTCGTGTGGGTGCTGTACGCGATCGCGCAGGGGCACTGGGACTACAGCGACGAGCTCACCCTCGGCGTCCGCCTGCCGGGCGGCATCCCGCTCGAGGAGGTGCTGTTCTTCCTCGTCGTCCCGCTGTGCTCGGTGCTCGCCCTGGAGGCGGTCCGGAAGGTGACCGGCTGGGACGCCGGCTATCCCGCCGAGGAGGCGGACCGGCGATGAGCTACTCCACGCTCGCCGTGCTCGCCGTCCTCGGCGTGCTCGTCGTCGACCTGGCCGTCTACCGCACGCGGATGGTCACCCGGCCGGTGTTCTGGGTCGCCTACGCGATCATCGTGACCTTCCAGCTGCTGATGAACGGCGTGCTCACCGGGCTGGACGTCGTCACCTACGACCCGGAGACCATCTGGGGGCCGCGCATCGCCTACGCGCCGGTGGAGGACCTGCTCTTCGGGTTCGCCATGGTCACCCTCACCCTGGCCACCTGGGCGGCGGTCAACCGGCGGGCGAACACCGCCAGGCGGCGCGGCTTGGACACCGACACCCGGCGGTCGAGCACCCGGTAGTCGGCGCGCTCGATCTCGGTGAGGATCCCGCCGTAGAGGGCGGTGGCCGCGCGCACGCAGTCGCGGGACTCCGGCGCGAGCATCGGGGTGCCGGGCGCGGCGTCGTCGTACCGGCGCCGGACGACGGCGACCATCTCCCGCATGAGCTCGCGGAAGCCGTCGTCGAACCGCTTCTCGGCCAGCTGCTCCCGGGTCACGCCGTGCGCGGCCATGGCGTCCTCGGGCAGGTAGACCCGGCCGCGGTCGACGTCCTCGGCGACGTCGCGCAGGAAGTTGGTCAGCTGGAACGCCTCGCCGAGCGCGATGGCGTGCGACGCCGCCTCCTCGCGGGCCACGCCGGGCGCGGTGCCCAGCACCGGCAGCACCTGCAGCCCGATCACCGACGCCGAGCCCCACATGTAGCGGTCGAGGGCGGCCATGTCGGGATAGGAGTCGACGTCGAGGTCGCTGGTCATCGCGGCGAGGAAGTCGACGAGGTGCTCGACGGGGATCGCGTAGCGGCGGTAGGTGTGCACCAGGGCCAGCCGCACGGGGTCGTCGGACCAGCCGGTCTCCAGCTCGGTGAGCAGCGCCTTGGACCAGGTCATCAGGTCGCCGGCCGGGTCGGCGCCGGGGTGGTCGACGAAGTCGTCGGCCACCCGGGCGGCGGCGTAGAGGGCGTGCACCGCGGGCCGCCGCTCGGGCGTCAGCAGCCGGGTCGCCAGGTGGTAGCTCTTGCCGTGCTCGGCGGCGATCGCGGCGCAGTGCCGGTAGGCCGCGGCCAGCTGCTCCTGCCGGGCGGCCTGGGTGCCGGGGGGCTGCAGCATCAGCGCCCCACCGGCCCGGTGATCCGCTCGGCCGCCAGCCGGCCGCTGATGAGCACCATCGGCACGCCGACGCCCGGCTGCACCGACGACCCGGCCAGGACCACGTTCTCCGGGCCGCGGCGCGGGAGCGTGGACGGGCGGAAGGGGCCGGTCTGGCCGAAGGTGTGCGCCAGCGCGAACGGCGTCCCGGCCGCCATGCCCTGCGCGGCCCAGGTGGCCGGGGTGTCCATGTGCTCGACCTCGATGGCGCCGGAGACGCCGGTGAGGCCGCGGGCCTCCAGCGTGGCCAGCAGCTCCTGCCGGTAGCGCGGCCCCAGGGTGTCCCAGTCGAGGTGCGGGTTGCCGCCGCTGCGCGGGTCGAGGTTGGGGGTGGGCGCGACGACGCTCACCACCTGCCCGCCGTCGGGGGCCAGCGACCGGTCGCTGCGCGACGGCATGCTGATCAGCAGGCTCGGGTCGCTCATGGGGCGGCCGTCGCGGGTGAGCTCGTCGAACACCCCGCGCCAGGAGTGCCCGAAGCTGATCGTGTGGTGCGCCTGGTCGGGCAGCTCGGCCCGCACCCCGAGGTGCAGCGCGACGCAGGAGGGCGAGTAGACCGGTCGGCGCGGCCCGCGCAGCCCCGGCACCAGCGCGTGCGGCGCGTCGGTGGTGACGACGACGGCATCCGCGGGCAGCCGCTCGCCGCCGTCCAGCACCACCGCGCTGACGCGGTCGCCGCGGGTCTCCAGCTCCTCGACGCCGGCGCCGTAGCGGAAGCACACCCCGGCGTCGGCCGCGGCCCCGGCGAGGGCCCGCGGCACCGCGCCGATCCCGCCGACCGGGTGCCAGACGCCGGCGCCGATGTCGAGCTGGGCGATCACCGCGTAGGCGGCGATGGCGCGGAAGGGGGAGACCCCGGCGTAGAGGGCCTGGAAGCTGAACAGCCGGCGCAGCCGGTCGTCGGCGAAGTACCTGCCTACGTGCGTCGACAGCCGGCCGAACCCGCCGCGGCGGGCCAGCGTGACGAGCTCGGGGCCCAGCAGGTCCAGCGGCGAGTCCAGGTTGCGGTCGATGAACGTCCGGAGCTGCAACCGGTAGAGCTCGGCGAGGTCGACGAGGTAGCGGCGCAGCGCATCGGCCTCCGCCGGCCCGCACAGGGCGGCGACCTCGGCGGCGAACGCCGCCGGGTCGGCGTGCACGTCCAGGTGCGTGCCGTCGGCGAACTGCGCCCGGTAGCTGGTCTCCAGGCGGCGCAGCTCGAGCCGGTCCGCCAGCCGTTCACCGACGGCGGCGAGCGTCTCGGCCACGATCTCGGGCGCGGTGAAGACCGAGGGCCCGGTGTCCAGCGCGTAGCCGTCGCGCTCGATGCGGCCGGCGCGCCCGCCGGGGCCCTCGGCACGCTCGACGACGGTCACCTCGCGGCCGGCGCCGCGCAGGCGCAGCGCGGTGGCCAGCCCCGCGAGCCCCGCCCCGACGACGACGACGCGGTCGGTGCGACCCGGGACGGTGCGGACCATCAGGCGGCGCGCGACGTCGCGGCGACCGCGAGCGCGTCCAGGGCCCGGCGGGCGTCCTCGGCCAGCGGCGACTCGGCGATCGCCTCGCGGGCCCGCGCGGTGCTGAGGGCGATGCGCTCCTCCACCCGGTCGCGGGCGCCGGTGGTGACCAGCAGCTCGCGGAGGGTCTCGAACTCCTCGTGCCCGGCATCGGGGTTGCCGAGCAGGTCGCCGAGCAGCCGGCGCCCGGCGTCGTCGGCCGCCTCCGCGGCCAGCGCCACCAGGAGGGTCTGCTTGCCCTCGCGCAGGTCGTCGTCGGCGGACTTCCCGGTGACCTCCGGGTCGCCGAAGACCCCGAGCAGGTCGTCGCGGAGCTGGAACGCCTCCCCGAGGGGCAGCCCGATGGCGCTGCAGGCCTCGACCGTGGCCGGCCCCGCACCGGCGATGGCGACGCCCAGCTGCAGCGGCCGCTGGACGGTGTACCCCGCGCTCTTGTAGCGGGCGACGGTCAGGGCGCCGTCGGGGCCCGGCAGCCCGCCGGCGGCGCGCAGCAGGTCCAGGTACTGGCCGGCGGTGACCTCGGTCCGCATGGTGTCCCAGACGGCGCGGGCGCGGCCCAGCGCCGCCTCGGAGATGCCCGAGCAGCGCAGCAGCTCGTCGGACCAGACCAGCGCGAGGTCGCCGACGAGGATCGCCGCGCCGACGCCGAAGAGCTCCTGGTCGCCGGTGAAGCCGTGGGTGGTGTGCCGGTCGGCGAACCCGACGTGCGTCGTGGGGCGCCCGCGCCGGGTGCCGGCGGCGTCCATGACGTCGTCGTGCACCAGCGCGCTGGCGTGCACGAACTCCAGGGCGGCGACCGCGCGGAGCACGGCGTCCTCGTCCTCGCCGGCGCCCGGGCCCTGGCCGCGGGCCCCGCGCCAGCCCCAGTAGGCGAAGGAGGGGCGCAGCTTCTTCCCGCCCGCGGCGACGGCGCAGACCTCGTCGACGACGGGGACGAGGCTGGCGTCCATCGCGGCGAGCGTGGCGCGCTGCTGGTCGAGGAAGCCGGTGAGGGCCTCGGCGACCGCGGCGCGCACCCGGTCGAGCTCGGCGACCGACAGGGGCGGGGCGAGGCGGGCGGACTCGCGCTGCTGCGCCCCGGCGATCATTGGTTCAGTATCGCCCGACCCGGTGGGGCGCCGCCCCACCAGCAGGGCGGCCGAGGTGGTCGGCTGCATGGTTCCTCCGTCGCTCGGTCGTCCGGGACAGGACCTCTTCGCCGCGAGTGGGCCCTCCGGATGCAGCCGCGGGACGTCTTCCGGCGGGACGGTTCCGGGGCGCCGCCGGGCCGCCCGTACCCTCGGGTGCCGTGACACCCACCGTCCGCGAGCTCCTGGCCACCGCGCAGCCGACGTGGTCCTTCGAGTTCTTCCCGCCGAAGACCCCGGTGGGGGAGGAGCAGCTCTGGACGGCGCTGCGCGAGCTGGAGCGGCTGCACCCGTCCTTCGTGTCGGTGACCTACGGGGCCGGCGGCTCCACCCGCGAGGGCACCGTGGCGATGACCGAGCGGATCGCGGCGGACACCACGATGACGCCGCTGGCGCACCTGACCGCCGTCGACCACAGCATCGCCGAGCTGCGGCACGTGATCAGCCGGCTGGCCGCGGCGGGGGTCCGCAACATCATGGCGCTGCGCGGCGACCCCCCGGGCGCCGACCCGCAGGCCGAGTGGGTCGCCCACCCCGAGGGCCTGCACTACGCCGCCGAGCTGGTGGAGCTGATCCGCTCGGTGGGCGACTTCTCGGTGGGCGTCGCCGCCTTCCCCGAGCGGCACCCGCGGTCGCCGGACTTCGACACCGACGTCGAGATGTTCGTGGCCAAGTGCCGGGCCGGCGCCGACTTCGCGATCACCCAGATGTTCTTCCGGGCCGAGGACTACCTGCGGATGCGCGACCGCGTCGTGGCGCGCGGCTGCGAGGTGCCGGTCATCGCCGGGGTCATGCCGGTCACCAACGTCCGGCAGATCACCCGGATCGTCCAGCTGTCGGGTCAGGCCTTCCCGGCCGAGCTGGCCGAGCGGTTCGAGGCGCTGGACGGCGACCGCCCCGAGGACAAGGCCGCGGTGCGCGACCTGGGGGTGGAGGTCGCGACCGACCTGTGCCGGCGGCTCCTCGACGAGGGCGTGCCGGGCATCCACTTCATCACCATGAACCGCTCGACCGCGACGCGCGAGGTCTTCGCCAACCTGGCCGGGAGCGCACCCGCGATCCGCTGACGGCGGCGTCTGCCCGGGCGGGCAGCGGGGCATGGAGCCTGCATGGTCGCGCAGGAGGAGCAGGCTGAGCCGTACTCGTGGCTCGTGCGGGCCGGGCGGCGCGCCTGGGCCGCGCTGGGGGTCCTGGTCCTCGTGGCGCTCGGCTACCTGCTGCTGCGCGAGGTCAGCGTCGTCGCCACCCCGCTCGCGATCGCCCTCTTCCCGGCGGCCGTGCTGTGGCCGGTCGCGGCCTGGCTGAAGCGGAAGGGGGTGCCCTCGACCGTCGTCGCCCTCCTTCTCCTCCTCTCGCTGCTCGGGCTGCTGGGGCTGGCCGTCTGGTTCGTGGTGCCGCGCTTCGCCGCCGAGATCCCCGCACTGGCCGACAGCGTCGAGGACGCCCTCAGCGACCTGGCGGAGCTGGTCGCGGACACGCCCTTCTCCCTCCCCTTCGACGTCGGCGACGGTGGGCTTGCCGACATGGCCCAGCAGGCGGCCGGTGCGCTCGGCGGAGGTGGTGGCGACGTCGTCGACCGCGGACTGCAGGTGGCGCGGACGCTCGGCGACGTCGCCACGGCCGTCGTCCTGTTCCTGGTGGCCCTGTTCTTCTACCTGCGCGACGGCGGGCGCATCTGGTCGGGGGTCACCAGCCTGCTGCCCGAGCGCACCCGGGTGCACGTCGACCGCGTGTCCGGGCAGCTGTTCTGGACCCTCGGTGCCTACTTCCGCGGGCAGCTGGTCGTCGCCCTCGTGGACGCCGTGGCGATCGGCATCGGGCTGGTGGTCCTCGGTGTCCCGCTGGCCCTGCCGCTCGCGGTGCTGATCTTCCTGGGCGGCTTCTTCCCCATCGTGGGGGCGTTCGTCTCGGGCCTGCTGGCGGTCCTCGTCGCGCTGGCCGACCAGGGGCTCACGACGGCGCTCCTGGTGCTCGCCCTCGTCGTCGTGGTGCAGCAGGCCGAGGGCAACCTGCTCGAGCCGCTGATCCTGAGCCCCGTCCTGCGGCTCCACCCGTTCCTGATCATCCTCGCGGTCACCGTCGGCGGCGTGACCTACGGCGTGCTGGGCGCCTTCCTGGCCGTGCCCATCGCCGCCTGCGCGGGCCGCGTCGTGGACTACCTGCGCGGTCGGGACCCCGCCGCCGGCCCGGGCTGGGGGGACGGGGGCAGGGTGGTCGGGGAGGAGGACGAGCGAGCCCGGGACGGTGCGGAGCCGGTGGCTGCCCGGACCGGTGACGAGGGCTGACCCAGGTCGTTCCGGGGGAGCGTCACGGCTGCCGAGCGCCCTCGAGCAGGTCGGCGGCGCGGGCGGCCGCGCGGCGCAGCCCCTCGCGCTCGGAGGCGTACCCGCCGACGACCCCGACGACCGGCAGGTTGGACACCGCGCGGGCGAAGAACTTCCCCTTCGGCCGGGCGTCCAGGGCGTCGTCGATGCGGCTCAGCAGCCGGGCGGCCCGCCACAGCGTGCGGACCACGCCCTTCGCCCCGCGGCGCTCGTCCCGCGGGCCGAGCGCGCCCTCCACGTAGGTGCCCTTGGTCCGGGTGAGCAGCGGCTCCACCTGCTCGGCGGACAGCTCCCGGCGGAGCAGCACCCGGGCCAGCAGCGACACCCGCTCGGCCGGGGCCTCCACGCCGTGCTCGCCGGCCACGCCGAGGACGACGAGGGACTGCACCGCGGTACCGACCGTGTTCTGCAGGGGGAGCAGGTCGGCGAGCTTGCCCGCGAAGCGGGGCACCGCCGAGACCCCGGCCGCGACCCGGGACACGCGGTCGGCCCACCACTCGTCGCGCTGCCCGCGCGGCAGCTCCGGGGGGCGCCCCAGCCGGGTCGCCAGGGGGGTGAGCAGCCGGTCCAGCCGGCGGAGGACGTCGACGACCACGGCGTCGCTGATGGGAGCAGCCATGGGGCGGCCATGCCCCGGCGGGAGGGGTGCCACGCGCGCTGTTGCCGGGAAGGTGCCGGTCACGGCCCTACCCTGCGTCGGTGATCACCGGAGCCACCGTGCTCGCCTGCGCCCTGCTCGCCGGCCTCGCCGCCTTCCAGGTGGCCCTCGCCGCGGGGCGTCCCTGGGGGCGGTTCGCGTGGGGCGGGCAGCACGAGGTGCTGCCCACGGGCCTGCGCGTCGGCAGCGCGGTCTCCGTCGTCCTCTACGCCCTCTTCGCCGTCGTGATCCTGCAGGCGGCCGGGCTCGTGACGGCGGTGCCCGCGGCGGTGGGCGACGTCGGCATCCGGGTGCTGACCGGGTACTTCGCGGTCGGCATCCTGCTCAACGGCATCTCGCGCAGCCGGTCGGAGCGCGTCGTCATGACCCCGCTGGTGCTGGTGCTGGCCGCCTGCTGCCTGGTCGTCGCACGGGCGTAGCCCGGCCTCGCTGTGAGACTCCTGTGGGGCATCCCGGCGTGCCGCGGGGCCGGGAGCCGCGGGCTACCGTGGCCGCCATGGCGTCCGGACCGCGGGCGGCGGCTCCGCGCTGGGCCGTCGTGGGGGTGGTCGTCGCGGTCCTCGTCGCGCTCCCGGCGCTCGTCGGTGCGCTGCCGGTGGCCGACCCGCCGGTGCCCGCGGCCGAGCTGCGTGCGGCGGTCCTCGCCTCCGACGACGTCACCTACTCCGGGTACGCCGAGTCCGCCGGCGGGCTGGCCCTGCCGGTGACCCGCCAGCTCGACTCCGTCGCCGACCTGTTCAGCGACCGCACCGAGATGCGGGTGTGGTGGCGCGGCCCCGAGGACCACCGGGTCGACGTGATCACCGCGGCCGGCGAGACGGGCGTCCACCGCGACGCACGCGGCACCTGGACGTGGCAGTACGAGGCCGCCTCCGCGACCCGCGCGGCGGCCACACCGTTCGCCCTCCCGGCGCCCCCGGACCTGCTGCCCTCCACGCTGGGCCGGCGGCTGCTCTCCGAGGCCACCGACGGGGAGCTGACCCGCATCGGCGCCCGGCGGATCGCCGGCCGCGACGCCCTCGGGCTGCGCGCAACCCCCGCGGAGCCGGCTTCCGCGGTGCGCCACGTGGACGTGTGGGTGGACCGGGTCAGCGGCCTGCCGGTGCAGGTGGTCGTCCTCGGCGAGACGTCGGAGGTGCCGGCGCTGGACACCCGGTTCCTGGACCTGGAGCTCGGGGTCCCGGACGCCGCCACGACCGCCTTCACCCCTCCACCCGACGCCGCCGTGCGTTCGGCGGACCAGGCCGAGATCGTGCTGGAGGCCGGGCGGCGCCTGGGACCGTTCCGCCTCCCTCCCACGCTGGCCGGCCTGCCGCGCCGGACGCTCGACGGCGCCCCGACCGGCATCGGGCTCTACGGGCGCGGGGCCACCCTGCTCGCCGTCGCCCCCGTGCCGCGCCGGCTGGCGGACGGCCTGCGCCGAACGCTGGCGCAGAGCCCGGACGCCGTCACCGATGCCACGAGCACCCGGATCGCGGCCGGGCCGATCGGGCTCATGCTCGTCGACCCGCAGGACGCGGAACCGTACGTGCTCACCGGGACGGTCACCCTCGACGCGCTGGTGGAGGCCGCCGGGGAGCTCCCGGTGCTGGGGCGGCAGCGGTGAGCACGGTCATCGCCACCCGCGGGCTGGCCAAGCAGTTCGGGCGGGTCCGCGCGGTCGACGGCATCGACCTGGACGTGCGCGAGGGCGACGTCTACGGCTTCCTGGGGGCCAACGGCTCGGGCAAGACGACGACCGTCCGCATGCTGCTGGGGCTCGTCCTGCCCACCCGCGGGGAGATCGACCTGCTCGGCGAGCGGATGCCGCGCGCAGGCCGCCGCGTGCTGCCCCGGGTGGGCGCGCTCATCGAGGCGCCGGCTGCGTACGGGCACCTGTCCGGCCGGGAGAACCTCGCGCTGCTGGACGCCGCGGGCCCCGGCGGGGCGCGCCGCGACCGCCGCCGGCGCGTCGCCGAGGTGCTCGACCAGGTCGGGCTGGGCGGCGTCGGACGCCGGCCGGTGAAGGCCTACTCCCTCGGCATGCGGCAGCGCCTGGGCCTGGCCGGGGCGCTGCTGCGCCGTCCCGAGCTCCTGGTCCTCGACGAGCCCACCAACGGGCTGGACCCGCAGGGCATCTCCGAGATCCGGGAGCTGCTCCTGGACCTGCACCGCGGCGGGACGACGGTCTTCCTCTCCAGCCACCTGCTGGCCGAGGTCGAGCAGCTGTGCACCCGCGTCGGGGTGCTGGACCGCGGCCGCCTGGTGCTGCAGGACGACCTGGCCACCCTGACCGCCCCGACCGGCGCCACCGTGGTGCGCACGCCCACCCCCGAGCAGGTGCGGGCGGTCCTCGACGGCCGGGTCGCCGCCGTCGACGGCGAGCGGGTGGTGGTGCGCGGCGGCGACCCCGCCGAGGTGAACGCGCTGCTCGTCCGCGCCGGGATCCCGGTCACCGGCCTCGCCGCCGACCGCCCGACGCTCGAGGAGGTGGTGCTGGCGGCCGCGGCCACCAGCGCCGACCGGGTGGAGCGGACGCCGTGATCGCCGTCGAGCTGCGCAAGCTGTTCCGCCGGCCCCGCACCTGGGCGATCATCGCCGTCCTCAACGCGCTGCCGGTGCTGGTCGCGGTGCTGCTCGTGCTCACCGACCTGGCCCCCCGGCCGGGCGAGGGCCCGCCGTTCCTCTCCGCCGTCCTGACCAACGGCGCGCTGTACCCCCTGGCCGCGCTCGCCATCGTGCTGCCGCTGTTCCTGCCCATCGCGGTGGCGGTGGTCGCCGGCGACTCGGTCGCGGGCGAGGCGCAGGCGGGCACGCTGCGCTACCTGCTGGCCCGGCCGGCCGGGCGGACCCGGCTGCTGGTGGCCAAGCTCGTCGCCGTCCTGGCCTTCGTGCTGGTCACCGTCGTCGTGGTCGCGGCCCTGGGCTACCTCGTCGGGACGACGCTGTTCGAGGCCGTGCCGGGGGCCGGGACGTCGGTCTCCGGGACGTCGCTGACGGTCGAGGAGCTCGCCGTCCGCACGGTGATGGCGGTCGGCTACGTCGCGGTGTCGATGCTGGGTGTCGCCGCCTTCGCGCTGTTCTTCTCGACGCTCACCGACTCACCGCTGGGCGCGACGATGGGCGCCCTGGCGGTGCTCGTCACGTCGTCGCTGCTGTTCACCCTGGACGCCGCCTCGCCGATCGCGCCGTACCTGCCGACGCGCTACTGGCTGGCGTTCGTCGACCTCTTCCGCGACCCGATCCTCTGGCGCGACATCACCCGGGGGCTCGCGCTGCAGGCCGTCTACGTGGGCGTGCTGCTGGCCGCGGCGTGGGCGAACTTCACGACCAAGGACGTCACGAGCTAGCCGCTGAGGCGGGCGCAGTCGGCGGCGTCGAGGGGGACCGGCTCACCGGCGGTCAGCTGCTCGAGGACGATCCCCTGCACGAGCGGGTCGCCGGGCAGCTGGCCGTGCCCGACCCGGCTGTCCGCGCACACCGACTGCACGGGGAGGTTGAGCGCGCCTTCGAGCCGGGCGGAGTCAGGCGGGGTGACCGTCCGGTCGAGCGTCGTCCAGACCGACACCCAGCCCACCCCGCCCGGCGTCTCGTCGCCCGCGTTCAGCCGGGCGAGGACCGGGCTGTCGGTGGCCAGCTGCCGGCACCCCTCCGGGCAGGAGGCCGGTGCGATCTGGCCGGCCAGGTCCGCGAGGCCGGTCCCGTGGTGCGGCGAGCCGATCGTCACCACCCGGCGGGCCACCTCCGCGCCGCCGTCGGCGACCCACAGCCGCGCGATGACCCCGCCGGCCGAGTAGCCGACGACGTCCACGCTCTCCTCGCCGGTGCGCTCCAGCGCCGCGCGGGCGGCGTCGTCGAGCGCCGCGGCCGCCTGGCCGAGGTCGCCGGTGCCGTCGCCGGGCAGCGGGACCACGGTGGCGTCACGGCCCGCGGACTCCAGCCGGTCGGCCAGCGTCCGCAGGGCGCCCGTGCCTCCGCCGTACCCGGGCACCAGCAGCACCGGGCCGGGCCGCGCCGTCGGGCCCGGGCCCTGGACGTCCGCGCCGCGGGTGGCCAGCAGCACGCCGAGGGCCACGAACGCGGCGGTGACGAGGGCGAGCACCGCGACGACGAGACGGCGGCGGGCGGGGGAGAGACCGGCGAGCACTCACCTACTGTCCCTGGTGGAGGCGCCGGCGTCACCGGACGGCGCCCGGTCGCGGGAGGGGGCGGCGTGCTGAGCCGGGAGGAGTACCTCGAGGCCTGGTCCCGCTGGCACGGCGGCGCCGACACGCAGGCACCGCTGGTGCGGGCCTGGCTGTCGCTGGCGCACGGGCTCGCCCGGCCGCTGGCGGCGCTGCCCCCGGTCGTCGCCACCGCCGCCGGGGTGGTCGTCGCGGCCGCGGCGGTCCCCCCGGCTGCCGCGGGCGGCGCCTGGCTGCTGCTGGCCGGGGGGCTGGTAGGGCTCTCCGGGCTGCTCGACAGCCTCGACGGCGCGCTGGCGATCGGCACGGGGCGGGCATCCCAGCGCGGCTTCGTCCTCGACTCCGTGGTGGACCGGCTGACCGAGGTCGCGTACGCCGCGGCGCTCTGGGTGGCCGGGGCGCCGGGCTGGCTCGCCGTCGCCTTCGGCGCGCTCTGCTGGCTGCCCGACTACCTGCGGGCGCGCGCGGGGCAGGCCGGCGTGCACCGGACCGGCCCGATCTCGCTGTGGGAACGGCCCACCCGGGTCGCGATGGCGGCCCTCACGCTCTGCGGCGCGGGGGTGGTCAGCGGCCTGGAGGTCGCGGGGGTGGACGCCGCGGTGCTCTCGGTCACCGCCGGCGCCGCCGCCGGGGTCCTGCTGGGCGCCGTCGGCACCCTGCAGCTGGCCCGGTGGCTCGGCGCCGAGCTGGCCGGTCCGGGCCAGGGGGAGCCCCCGCCGGAGGGGTGACCCCGGTCTGGACGGCGGGTCGGGCGTGCGGGCCCTAGGGTGTGCGGTGCCCGACCCCCGCCGTTCGTCTCCCGTTCCCCGCCCGGTGCTCCCCGCGGCGCAGCGGCCCGAGGCAGCCCGACCCGGAGGAGTGCCTCCCGTGCCCGTCGTCGTCACCGGCTCCATCGCCACCGACCACCTGATGACCTTCCCCGGTCGCTTCACCGAGCAGTTCGTCGAAGGCCAGATGGAGAACGTCTCCCTCTCCTTCCTCGTCGACGACCTGGTCCAGCACCGCGGGGGCGCGGGCGCCAACATGGCCTACGGGCTGGGCCTGCTCGGCCTGGCGCCGGTGCTGGTGGGGGCGGTCGGGAGCGACTTCGCCGACTACGAGGCCTGGCTCTCGCGCCACGGTGTCGACACCGGCAGCGTGCACTGGTCGGAGCTCAAGCACACCGCCCGCTTCGTCTGCACGACCGACGAGGCGAACAACCAGATCGCGTCGTTCTATTCGGGGGCGATGTCCGAGGCCGCGCAGATCGAGCTGGCGCCGGTCGTCGACCGGGTGGGCAGCCCCGACCTCGTCGTCGTCGGGCCGAACGACCCCACCGCGATGGTGCGGCACACGCAGGAGTGCCGGCAGCGCGGGTACGCCTTCGCCGCCGACCCCAGCCAGCAGCTGGCCTGGGCCGACGGCGAGATGATCCGCGAGCTCGTGCACGGGGCGGAGGTGCTCTTCACCAACGAGTACGAGTCGGCGCTGCTGCTGCAGAAGACCGGCTGGACGGCCGACGAGGTGCTCGCCCGGGTGGGCACGTGGGTGACCACGCGCGCCGCGGACGGCGTCCTGGTGCGGCGGGAGGGCGAGGAGCCGCTGTCGGTGATCGCGGTGCCCGAGACCAAGCCCGTCGAGCCGACCGGCGGTGGTGACGCGCTGCGCGCCGGGTTCATCGCCGGGCGGACCTGGGGCCTGGGGCTGGAGCGGTCGACCCAGCTGGGCTCCGCCGTCGCCACCGCGGCGGTGGAGGTCATCGGCACCCAGGAGTACGACCTGCCGCGGGAGAGCTTCCTCGAGCGGTTCGCCGAGGCGTTCGGGGCCGAGGCCGCCGAGGAGATCGCCGCCCACCTCCCCGCGTGAGGCCCGCTGGGATCAGGTGACCTGATCATCGAGGGTCCTCCCTCACCTCCTGCGCTGAGGGAGGACGCGCTGCGATCAGGGTCCCTGATCGCAGCGCGGGCTACTCGCCGCGGAGGGCCTCGCCGATCGAGGGGTCCCCGGTCCACCGGTGGTAGGGGATGCGGGCGATCTCACGCACGTCGCCGATCGTCGTCCACTCGTTGCCACCCAGCCGCGCGAGCGGGCGGAGGTGCTCGATCCGCGGCCGCCCGTCCCGCACGGCGTCGGACCACACGCTGATGTGCTGCACCCGGCCGAGGACGACGGTGCTGTCACCCAGGCGCAGCGTGGAGTGCAGGACGCACTCGATCGAGACCGGCGACTCGGCGACCCGCATCGCCGCCACGGTGTCGGCCGGCTCCAGCCGCACGCCGGCCTGCTCGGCCTCGCTGGTGTGCGGCGGGAAGTCGGTGGCCGTGGCGTTGACCTGCTCGAACAGCGGCTCCGGCGTGAGGTTGACGGTGAACTCGCCGGTCGCCTCGACGTTGCGCAGCGAGTCCTTCCGGCCCACGGAGGTGAACTGCACGATCGGCGGGTCGACGCAGGCCACCGTGTAGAAGGAGTGCGGCGCCAGGTTGTGCACCCCGTCCGCCGAGCGGCTGCACACCCACGCGATCGGGCGGGGGACGACGACGGAGTTCAGCACGCGGTAGAACGCTCCGGCCTCCATCGCGGCGGGGTCGAAGGAGGTGCGCGGGCGCTGCTGCTCGGCGGAGGTCACCGGCCCATCGTCGCCGACGTGGGGGAAGGGGTCGCGTCGACCGGTCGACCCCGCCACCGCAGGGTGCCGCGCCGCCGGCCCCGCACCGACCGCAGCATCAGCGCGTCCAGGGCCAGCACCGAGAGCGGGTGGGCGAGGGCGTCGGGCCAGGCGCGGCCCCCGCTGGCCCTGGCGGCGGCCACGCGACCGGCCACCCCGGCCAGGTAGCCCACCAGCCCGGCGCGCGACCCGCCGAGGGCGGCCAGCGGCGGGACGACGTAGACGGCGGTGAGCGCGGCCGCGGCGGCCAGCCCACCCGCCGGCGTCCCGCCGACCGAGGCCCACAGCGACTTGGCGTAGCCGTCCCGGACGGCCGCCCACCCCTCGTACATCCGGCAGGCCGCGAGGCAGGAGCCGTCGATCGGCACACCGCGGCCGCCGGCGCGCTTGACCGCCCGCAGCAGGGCGATGTCCTCGAGGACCTCGCCGCGCACCGCCGCGTGGCCGCCGGCGCGCGCGTAGGCGTCGCGCCGCACCACGAGGAACTGGCCGTTGGCGGCGGCCAGCGAGGCCCGGGGGGAGCGCTCGGCCAGCCGCAGCGGCAGCGAGGTGATCCACAGCCAGGGCGCCAGCGGCTGCACGAGGCGCTCGGCGGGGCCGACCGCGAGCGGTCGGGGCCACGGCGAGACCAGGTCCAGGCGGTGGGTGTCGAGCACCGCGACGGCGCCGGCGATCGCGTCGGGGAACAGCCGGACGTCGGCGTCGACGAACACCAGCACCTCGTCGTCCCGACCGTCGGCAGCGGCGGCCCCGACGGCGCAGGCGTGCGGCTTCCCCAGCCACCCCGACGGCAGCGCCGGCGCGGTCACGAGCCGCACCCGGGGGTCGGCGACGGCGCCCACGACGTCGGCGGTGCCGTCGGTGGAGCCGTCGTCGACCACCACGACCCGCAGCCGCGTCGCCCCCCGCTGGTCGAGCAGCGCCGCCAGGCAGCCGGCGACCTGCTCGGCCTCGTCGCGCACCGGCAGCACCACCGTGACCGGGCGGGCCACCGGCGGCGGGTCGGCGGGTGCACGGCGCAGCAGCGCGGTGTTCACGGCCGCGTGCACGGCACCGGCCATCGAGATCCCCGCCAGCGAGCGGAGCAGCCTGCCGCTCACCGTCGTCCCGCACGCCGGTGCTGGACCGCGAGGACCAGCAGGACCGCCGCCCCCAGCCCTGCGCCCCAGGCCGCGGAGCCGGGCAGCCCCAGCCAGCCCGCGTGCGCCAGGGCGCCGCCGAGGGTCATCCAGGCCAGCGCGAACAGCGGGGCGCCGGGGCCGGTCCGGGGCGCGGGGGCGGTGCGCTCGACCAGCAGGTCCAGCAGCGTCATCAGCACCAGCCCGGCCAGCAGCCAGCCGGCGAGGTTGGTCAGCGGCACGGTGTCGATGCCCGGCAGGCCGGGCGAGGGGTGGGCCCAGGTCCAGTAGCCGGCCTGCACCAGCTGCGGGTCCAGGACGACGTCCCACGCGGCGAAGACCGCCGCCGCCCAGGCGATGCGCGCCGCCCGGCGGCGGGAGGCGCGCACCGGGCGCGCCAGCACCTCCCCGAGCAGCCAGCTGGGCCAGGCCATCATCAGCCAGGCCAGCGGCACGAGGAACGGCACGCCGAGCAGCGTCGGGCCGAGGACGTCGCTGTAGGAGTAGGTGCCGTAGGGGAAGCCGGTGGCCACACCCACGGACTCGAAGGCGATCGACACCAGTGCCACCAGCACCAGCACGCCCAGGCCGGTGCGCGTGCCGCGGCTGAGGCCCGCGTGCGCGACCGACAGCGCCGACCCCAGCAGCACGATGCCCCACGAGACGGTGTCCCGGAACGAGCCCGAGGCGAGCGGGTAGGCGATCGCCGTGGCGACCAGCGCCGCGGTGAGGGCCCACGGCACCACGCGGACGGCGGCGGGTGCGGGAGCAGGTGCGGTGGTCGTCACGCCCGGCCCACCCCGCCGCGCAGCCGGCGCAGCGCGCGACCGGCCACCGCCCGCGCGCGGGGCAGCGCGCCCCGGTCGGTGAGCACCGTGCGCGCCGCCGTCCGCCCGGAATTGCCGGAGACGCCGCCCCCGGGGTGGGTGGAGGCGCCGGCCAGGTAGAGCCCGGGCAGACCCGGCACCCGGTAGCCCGACAGCCCCGGGGTCGGGCGGAGGGCGAACATGCTGGCCAGGCCCATCTCCACGTGCATGACGTTGCCACGGGGCAGGGACAGCTCCCGCTCGAGGGCCAGGGGCGTCTGCACGTACATCGCGCGCACGGACCCGGCGAACCCGGGGGCGTAGCGGTCGACGGCGTCCACCAGCCGCCGGGCCTCGGCGTCGGCGAGGGCGTCCCAGTCGGCGCCGCCGGCCAACGCGTACGGGTACCACTGGCCCCAGATGGTGACGACGTGCTGCCCGGGCGGGGCCAGCGTGGCGTCGCTGGCGGAGAAGGACATCGCCAGCGGCACCGGCTCGCGGGGCACCCGGCCGGCGCCCCAGTCACCGTGCGCCGCGGCCAGCTGGGCGCGGTCGGTGCAGAGCAGCTGGAGGCCCTGCAGCGCCTCAGGCCCGGCCCCGGGGTAGGACGGCGGGGCGTCGGTCAGCGCCCGCACGACCAGGCCGAAGCCGTTGCCGACCGGCGGCGCGGCCTCGGCGAGCACCGGGGGCGCGGCGTCCCCGGCGAGCTCGCGGGTCACGCCGATGTGGCAGGCGGCGACCACCGAGGACGCCCGCACGACCCGGCCGGACCGGGTCCCCACGCCGGCGACGCGGCCGTCCTCCACGAGCAACCGCGCGGCGCCGTCGCCGAGCACCACCCGGCCGCCGTCGGACTCCAGCCGGCGGCGCAGCGCCTGGGTCAGCCCGCCGGAGCCGCCCACCGGGTGGCCGGGTGGCACGTCGTGCAGCAGCGCCACCCAGCCGACCATCGCCGCGGTGCCGGGCTCGGACATCGGCGGGCCGGACTGCGCGCCGAACCACGCCAGCGCCGCCTTGAGCCGCTCGCTGGTGAACCACTTGTCCAGCAGCGCGTCGCCGGAGCCCAGGAAGTCGACGGCCAGCTCGCCGCCCGGGGTGCGCGGACGCCCCTCCGCCGGCGCGCCCAGCGGCCAGAACGAGCGGAGCAGGCCGCCGGCCGACGGTGCCCGGCCGAACGAGGCGACGACGGCGCGGCTGCGCGGCCCCCACACCTCGACGAAGCGGCGGTAGGCGGCGGCGTCGTCCGGACCGCAGGCGGCCTCGATCGAGGCGCAGGTGGCGTCCAGGTCGACGGAGAGGACCAGCGGCCGGCCGTCCGGGCCCGGGTCGCCGGGGGAGGGCGCGGGCGCGAAGCCCCACGGGTCGCAGTCGATGTAGCGGAGGCCGTGCTCGGCCAGCGCGAGCTCCTCGACGATGCCGCTGTGCCGGACGATCACGTGCGCGCTGGACCCGCGGTCCACTCGCACCCCTGGCCAGCGCTCCACGGTGGAGACCGCCCCGCCGAGGACCTCGTCGGACTCGAGGACCTCCACGGAGAGGCCTCCGCGGGCGAGGTAGCAGGCGGCCACCAGGCCGTTGTGGCCCGAGCCCACGACGACGACGTCCACGGCACCGGGGGAGGCGGTCACGCCCGGGAGTTCGTCGCGGAGGGGCCGGGTGGATGCAGCGGGAGCCGCGCGCCGAGGATCGCGAAGGGCCTCGAGTCGCCCGGGAAGTGGTAACCGCGGGCGAGGTCGACGAACCCGTCGGCGCGGTAGAGCCGGAACGCCTTGGTGTCGGCGTCCGGTGTGGAGAGCAACGCCACCGGGTGCGGCAGCCCCTCCACCAGGGCGTGCAGCAGCTGCCGGCCGAGCCCCTGGCTCTGCGCGTCGGGGTGCACGTGCAGCTCGCACACCTCGAAGGCCCCGGGCAGCCACTTCTTCGCCGTCCGCCGGTCGAGCGCGGCCCGCACCTGGTCGTGCCACCACTGCCCGGGGGCGATGAGGTAGCCGTAGCCGAACCCGACCAGCCGCTCGCCCTCGGGGGAGCGGGCGAAGGCGCCCACCGCGCGGAACCCGGGGCGCTCGGTGTGCTGGACGGCGTAGCCGTACCGGCCGGCGACGATGCCCGAGTCGTAGCCCATGGCCAGGCCGTAGATCGCCAGCACCTCGTGCATGTGCTCACGCATCCACGGGGCCGGGAGCTCGAGGATGCGGGTGGCGTTGCGCGTCCCCGTCACTGGGCGGTCGCCCCTTCGGCGTCCGGGCGCTGGGCGTCCGGGAGGGGGGCGTCCGGGAGGGGGGCGTCCGGGAGGGGGGTGCCCCCGAGGCTGGTGGCGGTCCCGTCGAGCGGCCCACCGCCGACCTCGGCCGCGGTGCCTGCGGTGATGCGGAGCAGTTCGTCGTAGGTGGTGGGGAAGACCGCCGCCGGGTGCCCGGCCGCGGCCCACAGCCGGTCGTACCGGGCGAGCTCCACGTCGACCAGGGTGCCGAGGGGGGCGGGGTGCCCCACGGGGGCCACCCCGCCGATGGGCTGGCCGGTGTGCTCGCGGACGACGTCGGCGGGGGCGGGCACCAGGGAGCCGATGCCGAGCAGCCCCGCGACCTGGATGACGTCGACGCGGTGGGCGCCGCTGGTGAGGACCAGCAGGGGCGAGCCGTCGGCGAGGAAGACCAGGCTGTTGACGATCGCGCCGACCGGCACGCCGAGCACCTGGGCGGCGGCGGCCGCGGTGCGGACCTCCGCGGGGAGGATGCGGACCTCACCCTCGGCGCCGGCCGCGGCGAGGGCACGGGCGACGGCGGCCACCCGGGGGTGCGGGGGTGGGCTCATGCGTCGATCCTGCCACCGCCCGAGGGTGCGCGCCCCCGGCGGTGCGGCCCGCCGCGGTGCAGCCGTCGAACCGGCCGATCCCTGCAGCCCTCCGGGCGCCTGACCAGCGAGAACTGTCGTACCTCCTGCCTACCGTGCAGGGCATGGAGGACGACGGGGGCGCACAGCCGGCCGGCGACGGCGTGCCGATGCCGTTGCTCCCCGGTGAGGTGGTGCCGCCGGCGTCGGAGGAGTTCGAGCTGGTGTGCGACATCTGGTCGGCCGACGCCCACATGGCCCGGGAGTACGCCCGGCAGGCGGCCGCCATCGCGGAGCTGGCGCGCCGGCGCCCGGCGGAGCGGGATGCCGACTACGGCCCTCGCGGCGGGCCGGGGCCGGACTCCCGGGCGGCGCGCCCGGCTGCGCTGGCCGATGTCTCCGACGACTTCGTCTCCGAGCTGGCGACGATCCGCAACTGCTCCGAGGTCGAGGCCGGCCGCCTGGCCGCCGAGTCGATCCTGCTCACCACCAAGCTCGCCGCCACGTGGGCGGAGCTGTTCGCCGGGCGGCTGACGATCCGCAAGGCGCGGATCCTGCTCGACCTGCTCGGCGACGCCTCCGACGCCGTCGCCGCCGCGGTGCAGGCGCGGGTGCTCCCGGGAGCTGCGGACTGCCCGCCGTCCCGGCTGGGCGACCGGACCCGCTACCACCTCTACCGGGTGGACGCCGCGGCCAGGGAACGCCGTCGCAGGGAAGCCGAGCGCAAGGCCGACGTGCACGTCCAGCGCACCGCCGACGACCTCGGCCGGCTGGTCATCGAGGGCCCGCTGCCGGCGGTGCACGCGGCCCGCGATGCGGTCGACCAGTACGCGCGGTGGATGCGCGCCGACGGGGACGACCGGCCGATGGGCGTGCTGCGCTCGACGGCGGCGCTGGACCTGATCCTGAGGCCGTGGGACACCAGCCGCCCGCCGGTGACCGCGCACCTGCACGTCCACGCCGCGCTGCCCTCGCTCCGGCACGACGCACCGGCCGGCGCCGCGCCGGCGGAGCTGGACGGGCAGCTGATCTCCGCCGCCCAGTGCCGGGAACTGCTCGACTCCCTCGACGTGCTCGGCCTGTCACCGGCGCCGGTCGGCGGGTCGGTGCACGTGGCCATCGACGACGCGGCGACCGGTGAGACCGTCGCGGTGGCCACCCGGGCCGAGCTCCGTCGCGCCGCCGGCCGGGGCCGTCGGGTGCGGCGCGGGAAGGCCTCGCGGGGCGCCCACCCGCCGGGGCAGCCCGACGGGCCAGGCCTGCGGCCCCCTCCTCCGACCCTCGGGTACCGGCCCACCGCTGCCCAGGAACGGCTCGTCACCGTGCGCGACCGACACTGCCGCGTGCCCGGCTGCCGCCGTCGCGCCGGCCGCTGCGACATCGACCACGGTCAGGCCTTCGCCGACGGCCGCCCCACCGACTGCTGGAACCTGTGCTGCCTGTGCCGGCGGCACCACCGGATCAAGACCTTCGCCCGCGGCTGGTCGTTCACCCTGCTCCCCGACGGCCGGCTCGTCGTCCGCACCCCGGCGGGTGTCTCCCGGACCACCCGTCCGCCCGGCTGGTACCACGACCCCGAGCCGGAGCCGCCCTGGCTCGACGACCTCGCACCCCCGGATCCGCTCCGCGCGTGAGGTCAGCCGGTGCCCGGCGCGTCGCCCGGCGGACCGGAGTGGCAGGTGGACGGACGGGGACTGTCCGGGGCTTCGCCCGAGTCGTGGGCGGAGGCGATTCGCGTGGTGCGGGCGGGGGCGGGGGTGGGGCGGCGTGACCTCGACGAGCGCGGCCAGCTGTCCACAACACGCCGCGGCCCGGCTTGACGACGCGGGAGCGCTCCGGTCTACTGGACCTCGTTCGAACACTTGTTCGAACGATGTGGTCGGCCCGTCCTTCCCGGCTCTCTTCCCCGCCGGTGGGGTGGCGGGCGTGCGCGCGGGGCGAGGCGTGGGGAGGCTGTCATGAGCCGGGTGCTCGGTGAGGTCGTCGGTCGGGCCGGCGAAGAGGTGCAGGTCGAACGTGGCCCGCTGGGCCCGGTGCAGTTCTGGCGCGGGCAGTCCCGGTACGTCGTGGGAGAACTGCTCGACTCCTGGGTGGAGACCGCGCCGTGGTGGCTCCGGGACGCCGAGGTGGGTGGCGCGTCGGACGACCTGGTCGCCCCCCGCGAGGTCTGGCGGGTGGAGGCGGTGCGGGCCGGGCGGTCCCGCATGAGCTTCGCCGGCGTCTACGACCTGACGTGGGACGCCGCCGGCAACCACTGGTGGCTCGTCCGGGTGCACGACTGATGGGCGCCGCACGAGCCGTGCCGGCCGGTCAGCTGCCGCTGCCGCCCGCGCTGCCCGCCGCGGCCGCGGGCCTGCTCGACCAGGCGCACCGCGGCCTGGCGGAGGCGGCCGCGGCCACCGATCCGCGGGAGCGGTATGCCACCGCGCACCTGGCGGCGCTCCGGGCCGCCGCCGCGGTGCTGGCCGCGCGCACCCGTCCCGAGGGCGGTCGCCGGCGCCCGCGCAGCGCCTGGGTGCTGCTCGCCGAGGTCGCCCCCGAGCTGGGGGAGTGGGCCACCTTCTTCGCCGCCGGCGCGGCCAAGCGCGCCGCGGCGGAGGCGGGGCTGTCCCGGGCGGTCACCGAGCGGGAGGCCGACGACCTGGTCCGCGACGTACGGGGCTTCCTCGCCGTGGTCGAGGCCGGGCTCGGCGTCGACGCGCTGCCCGAGCCGCCCCGCTACCCGCGGCCGCACGTGGTCGGCCGGACCCCGTCCCGGTCCGCCGGGCTCCGGCGGTGAGCGACCCCTTCGTCCACCTGCACGTCGCCTCCGGTTACTCCATGCGGTACGGGGCCAACCACCCCGCCGACCTGGTGGCACGGGCCGCCGAGCACGGCATGCCGGCCCTGGCCCTGACCGACCGGGACGGGCTCTACGGTGCGGTCAAGTTCGCGCTGGCCTGCCGGTCGGCCGGGGTGCGGCCGATCTTCGGTGTCGACCTGGCGGTGGCGCCGGCGCTGGGTACCAGCGTGCCGCCGGCGCTCGCGCACGTGCTGGGGGAGGACCCCGCCGCGGCTCGGTCCCCGCGGCCGCGGACCGCGACACCTCCGCGCCGGTCCCCGGCCCGCGGTGGGGTGAGCGTCGATCCGCGGCTGCCCCGGGTCACCTTCCTCGCGCGCGACGGCGCCGGCTGGCGCTCGCTGTGCCGGCTCACCAGCGCCACCCACCTGCGCGGCACGCGCGGCGAGCCGGTGAGCTCGCTGGCGATCGCCGCCGAGCACGCCACCGGGCTGGTGCCCCTGCTCGGTCCCGGCTCCCCGGTCGGCCGGGCCCTGCTCGCGGGGCGGGTCGACCTGGCCGTCGAGCAGCTGGACGCCTGGCGCGCGGTCTTCGGCCCGGGGCTGGCACTGGAGGTGGTGCACCACCGCGGCCGGGGCGACCGGCAGCGCGCCCAGGCGCTGCTCCGGTTCGCCGCCGAGCAGCAGGTGCCGGTGGTCCTGAGCAACGCGGTCCGGTACGTCGACGCTCTCGACGCCCCCACCGCCGACGTCCTGGACGCCGCCCGGCGGCTGGTCCCGCTGGGGGCCCGGCACGTCGACCGCACCACGGCCGAGGGCTACCTGAAGTCGGGCAAGGAGATGGCCGAGGTCGCCGAGGACCTCACCGGCCCCGACCGGGACGCCGCCCTGCGGCTGCTCGAACGCACCGCCCGGCTGGCCGAGCAGTGCGCCGTCGACCCCGCCGGCGACCTGGGCATCGGCAGCGTCCGCTACCCCGAGCTCGACGTCGTCACCACGCCGGCGGAGCGGGGGATGGGTCCGGCGCAGGTGCTGCGCGCCCGGTGCGAGGCGGGGCTGGGGCGGCGGGGCATGGTGCCCACGACCCGGGTGCGGCAGCGGCTCGAGGAGGAGCTCGGGGTCATCGACTCCCTCGGCTACCCGTCCTACTTCCTGACCGTCGCGGACGTGGTCGACCTCATCAAGAGCTTGAGGGTTCGCGCGGCGGCGCGCGGATCGGGCGCCGGCAGCCTGGTCACCTACCTGCTGGGCATCTCCGACGTCGACCCGCTGCGCTACGGGTTGCTGATGGAGCGGTTCCTCTCGCCGCTGCGCCACCAGCTGCCCGACATCGACATCGATGTGGAGTCCGCCCGGCGGATGGAGGTCTACGACGCGGTCATCGACCGCTTCGGCGCCGACCGGGTCAGCTGCATCTCGATGATGGACACCTACCGGGTGCGCCACGCCATCCGCGACGTCGGTGCGGCGCTCGGCCTGCCGCCGGCGGAGGTCGACGCGGTGGCCAAGGCGTTCCCGCACATCCGCGCCAACCAGGTGCACGCCGCGCTGCGGGACCTGCCCGAGCTGCGGGCCAGCCGGTACGGCTCGCGCCGGGCCGGCGGCACCGGTGACCTCGACCTGCTGTTCGACCTGGTGTCCCGGCTCGACGGGCTGCCCCGGCACATCGCGTTGCACCCGTGCGGGGTGCTGCTCTCCGACGCCACGCTGCTGGACCGCACGCCGGTGGAGAGCAGCTATCTCGGCTACCCGATGAGCCAGTTCGACAAGGACGACGTCGAGGAGCTGGGGCTGCTCAAGCTGGACCTGCTGGGCATCCGGATGCAGTCGGCGATCGCGCACGCCCTCGACGAGATCGAGCGGACCGACGGCGAGACCGTCGACATCGACGCGATCCCGCGGGACGACCCGACGACGTTCGAGCTGATCCGCAGCACCCGCACGCTCGGCATGTTCCAGATCGAGTCACCGGGGCAGCGGGAGCTGGTCGGCAAGTTCGGCCCCCGGACGTTCGAGGACATCATCATCGACATCTCGCTGTTCCGGCCCGGGCCGGTGAAGAGCGACATGGTCACCCCGTTCCTCATGGCCCGGAACGGCTGGCGCGACGCCGAGTACCCCCACCCCGACCTGGAGTTCGCTCTCGCCGAGACCGCCGGGGTGGTGGTCTTCCACGAGCAGGTGCTGCAGGTGGTGGCCCGGATGGCCGGTTGCACGCTGGCCGAGGCCGACGAGGTGCGCCGGGCGCTGGGGGAGAAGGACGCCCACCCCGAGGTGCGGGCCTGGTTCGTCCCGCGCGCGCTGGACGCCGGGTACCCGGTGGAGGTCGCCGAGCGGGTGTGGGAGGTGCTGGCCGCCTTCGGGTCGTTCGGCTTCTGCAAGGCGCACGCGGCGGCGTTCGCGCTACCCACCTACCAGTCGGCCTGGCTGAAGACCCACCACCCGGCGGCGTTCCTGGCCGGCGTGCTCACCCACGACCCCGGCATGTACCCGAAGCGGCTGATCCTCGACGACGCGCGCAACTTCGGCATCCGGGTGCTCGGGCTCGACGTCAACGCCTCGACCGGCAGCTACCGGGTCGAACGGCTCGCTGCCGGCGATGACACCGACGACGACCCCGAAGCTCAGGTGGAGGTCGAGGGCTGGCATCGCCCGGAGTGGATGCCGGCGACGATGCCCGACCCCACGCGGTACGGCATCCGGCTCTCGCTGGCCGACGTGAAGGGCATCTCCGACGACGAGGTCGCGCGGGTGGTCGCCGGGCAGCCCTATCGGTCACTGACGGATTTCTGGGGGCGGACGTCGGTGTCCCGCCCGGTGGTGGAGCGGCTGGTGCTGGCCGGGGGGTTCGACTCGCTCTACGGGTTCGGGATGCGCGACCGGGAGGCCGGCCGGCCGACCCGCCGGCGACGACAGGTGACCCGGCGCGACCTGCTGCTGCAGATCAGCGAGCTCGACCGGTGGAGCCGCAGCGGCGCGCGGGCGACGTCCGACGGGCAGCTGAGCCTGGACCTCATGGGGATGGGGCTGCCCGAGGAGGAGTCCACCGGGGAGCCGGCCGGCCCGGAGTGGGCCGAGGGCAGCGGGCTGCCCGAGTTCACCGACGCCGAGCTGGTGCGGGCGGAGCTGGAGGTGCTCGGGCTGGACGCCAGCCGGCACGTCGTCGACTTCTACCGGCCGTTCCTGTCGGCGGTCGGCGCGGTGCCGGCCGGGGAGCTCCTCGGCTGCCGCAGCGGCAGCGAGGTGCTGGTGGCCGGTGTCAAGGTGGCCACCCAGACCCCGCCGATCCGGTCGGGGCGCCGCGTGGTGTTCGTGACCCTCGACGACGGCACCGGCTGCACCGACTCGACCTTCTTCGAGGACGCGCAGGGTCCCTACGCCGCGACGGTCTTCCACTCGTGGCTGCTGGTCATCCGCGGGGTCCTGCGCCGGACCGGGCCGCGCGGGGTGTCGCTGCGGGCCACCGGGGCGTGGGAGCTCCCGGCGCTGCACGAGGCGTGGGAGGCCGACGGGCTCGACGGTGTCCGCGACCTGATGGCTGCGCCGGGGGAGTACACCGAGCAGTCGATCGCCGGGGCGGCCGCATCGCACGGCTCCCGACCGGTGGTCGTGCGCCCGGTCCTGGTCCACCCGACCGGCTTCCGCATGTCGCCCTACGCCGACATCAAGCCGGCCGGCGAGGAGACGAAGGGCGCGGCCCGCCGCGCCGCGGCCGGACCGCCACGGAAGCTCTGGCACTCCAGTCCGGGCAGCTCGGGCCACTGAGGAAGAACCCGCTGCCCCCAGCCGCTCGCCGGCCGGGGGCAGCGCCCGGGCTCAGCCGTTGCCGCTCTCGGGCTCGGTGGCCTCGTCGACCTCCTGCTCGACCTCGTCGACACCCTGCTCGATGTTCTGCTCGACGCCGTCGTCCACCACGTCGTCACCGCAGGCGACCGTCGTGAGGGAGGCGGCGGTGATGGCGAACGCGGCCGCGGTCCGGCGGAGCAGACGTGGACGGGTGGCGCGGGTCATGGCAACTCCTCGGTCGTCGGTGGTACTGACCGGACAGGTCTGCCCCCGGGCTCCCGGCCGGTAAACGACCGGCGCCGGTCGACCACCGACCGATGAGTCCGGGCGACGCCGGAGGTCCCACCACCGACACCGGCACCCGGCCGGCGTGCGCAGGAGAGGACCGACCATGCCCAAGCAGATCCCGTGCCTGTGGTTCGACGGCCAGGCCGAGGAGGCGGCGACGCTCTACACCTCGGTCTTCCCGAACTCCCGCATCGGCCAGGTGACCCGGTACGGACCGGGCATGCCGCCGCCCATGCAGGAGGGCGACGTCCTGACCGTCACCTTCACCCTCGACGGCCAGGAGTACACCGCCCTCAACGGCGGCCCGCAGTTCCCGTTCACCGAGGCGGTCTCCTTCCAGATCATGTGCGCTGACCAGGAGGAGGCCGACCACTACTGGGACCGGCTCACCGACGGCGGCGAGGCGAGCATGTGCGGCTGGCTCAAGGACCGCTTCGGCGTCTCCTGGCAGGTCGTCCCCGAGGAGCTGATGGCCCTGCTCAACGACCCCGATCCGGCGCGTGCCCAGCGCGCGACGCAGGCGATGCTGCAGATGCGCCGCATCGACCTCGCCGAGATCCGCCGGGCCGCCGACGGGGTCGACGCCCAGGTCGACGCATAGCCCGGTGCCCAGGGACGACGGCGCGGCGCCCACCGGCGGGGAAGCGGTGGGCGCCGCGGTCCGCCGCTAGGCTCCGGTGGGTGCCGACCGTTCCCGCCTCGCCGACCGCGGAGCAGCTGCCCGTCCGGACCGCTGCCGTGTGGGCCGCGCTCGACCCGCTGGTCGGCGCCGGGAACGCGCTCCGCGTGCTGGACGTCGGCGGCGGCAGCGGGATGTTCGCCGTCCCCCTGGCCCGCCTGGGCCACACCGTCACCGTCGTCGACCCCAGTGCCGACGCCCTGGCCACCCTGGGCCGGCGCGCCCAGACCGCCGGGGTGGGCGACCGGGTCCGCGGGGTCCAGGGCGACGGCGACCTGCTGCACGAGGTCCTCGCGGACGACGGCGGGTACGACCTCGCCCTCTGCCACTCCGTCCTCGAGGTCGTCGACGACCCCGCGGTCACCCTGGCCGAGATCGCCGGCGCCCTGCGCAGCGGGGGGTGGGTGAGCCTCGCCGTCGCCAACCGGGCCGGCTCCGTGCTCGCCCGCGCTCTCGCCGGCCACCCCGCGGAGGCCCTCACGCACCTCCGCGACCAGGGCGCGGCGCCGGGTCGGCCGGTCCGCCGCCGGTTCACCCCCGAGGACCTGCTCGCGCTGGTCGCCGGCGCCGGGCTGACGCCGGGTACCTGGCGCGGGGTCTCCGTCGTCGCCGACCTGCTGGATACCGCGTCCGGCGCCGACCCCGCCGCGGTCCGGGACCTCGAGCTCGCGCTCGCCGACACCTCGCCCTACCGCGAGGTGGCCGCGGGCCTCCACCTGCTGGCGACCCGCGCGTGACCGGCGGGGTCGACGGCGCCCTGCCGCCCGACCTGCACCGGCCCGCCTACGGCGTCGCCACCCTGGCCGACGTGCTGCCCGGCGTCGCGGCGGCCCTGGGCAGCCCCGTGCCCCGCGGCGACCTCCCCGTCGACCCCCTGGGCCTGGCCGGGGCCCTGCACGGCGCGCGCCGTGCAGCGGTCCTGCTGGTGGACGGTCTCGGCGCCGACCTGGTCCGGGCCCACGCCGACATCGCCCCCACCCTGGCGGCGCTGGCCAGCCCGGCCGGCACCCTCCAGGCGCCCTGCCCCAGCACCACCCCGGTCAGCCTCGCCACCATCGGCACCGGCCTGCCGCCGGGCAGCCACGGCATCCTGGGCTTCGTCACCGAGGTGCCAGGGCAGGGGCGCACCCTCAACCACACGCAGTGGAGCGACGACCCGGACCCGGCCGACTGGCAGGCCCAACCCACCGTCTTCGAGCGGGTCGCCGCCGACGGGGTCGCGGTCACCGCCGTCGGCCCGTGGGCCTACGCGGGCTCGGGGCTCACCGTGGCCGCCTACCGGGGCGCCCGCTACACCGGCGCCGTCGGCCCCGGCGACCTCACCGCGCTCATGCGCTCGGCGCTGGACGCGGGACCCCGGGCGCTGGCGTACGGCTACATGGCCGAGCTGGACCTCACCGGGCACGTCCGGGGCGTCGACTCACCGAGCTGGCGCGCGCAGCTCGCCCTGGTCGACCGGGTCGTCGAGCAGGTGCTGGACGGCCTGCCCGACGACGCGGCGCTGCTGGTCACGGCCGACCACGGGATGCTCGACGTGCCCGCCGCCACCCGCCTGGACCTGGACGACGAGCCGGACCTCGCCGACGGGGTGCGGTTGCTCGCCGGGGAGCCGCGCGCCCGCTACGTGCACACCGAGCCCGGGGCGGAGGCCGACGTGCTGGCCCGGTGGCGGGGCGTCCTCGGCGACCGGGCGTGGGTCGTCGGGCGGGAGGAGGCGATCGCCAGCGGCGTCTTCGGGCCGGTGGAGGAGCCGCTCTCCGCCCGCATCGGCGATGTCGTGGCCCTGGCCCGCGGCAGCTGGGCGCTGGTCACCCCCCGCCTGGAGCCGGGGCCGAGCCGGCTGGCCGCCTACCACGGGTCGCTCACCGCGACGGAGCTGGCGATCCCGCTGCTCGTCGCCCGGGGGCGCGCCCTGTCCTGACGGGCCCGATCAGCCCGGCGACAGCGCCAGGTGGTGCCAGCTGCGCACCCGGCCGGCCGAGGTGGCCTGGCAGGTCAGGTGGACCGCCTCCGCTGACGGCCGGCTCTCCACGGTGACGACGACGGTGCCCGCCGCGCGGCCCAGCGTGACCTCCCACCGCTCCGCGCCCGCGTCGGCCGCATCCCGGGGGACGACGCGGACCGGGTGCAGGTCGTCGACGCCGAGCGCGCCGAGCTCCTCCCGCGCGTAGTGCTGGGCGGCCTGCGCCGGCGCGGCCAGCCCTGCCCGGCCGCGCAGCCACGGCAGCGCGACCTCGTGCCGGCCGTGAGCGGCGACGACGAGGCCGCCGTCGCCGGGCACCTGGCCGTAGTAGAAGCCGTGGGGGAGCACCAGCATGTTCGCCGCGAAGCGGTCGCCCCCGAGGTGGCTGCACTCCCACACGTCGATCGGGCCGGGGGAGGGCAGCGCCCGGGCCAGCGGCCGGCCGCGCAGCGCGCAGCAGGCGTCGTGGCCGCCGTGCGTGCACACCAGGTACGTCGGCCCGGGCGCCGGCTCGCCGACCGATCCGTCCCACGGTGCGGTGAGCAGGTCGGAGTCCGCCGAGCGCACCGACCACCACAGCCCCTCCTGGCCGATCCGGCCGTCGGCGTAGGCCCAGCGCCGCCCGGAGTCGGCCAGCCGGTCCCCGGGTCGGCGGACCAGCAGGACCCGGACGCCCTCGCGCTGCGCGCGCTCGCTGAGCAGCCGGGCCACCCGCGCGTCGAACCGCGACTGCAGCAGCGCCTGGCGCCCCCACGGGCCCGGCTGCTCGATCAGCAGCCAGCGGGACACCGGGGCGGCCGTCGCGACCCCGGAGTCGCCGCGCGCGAGCGCCTGCACCGAGCAGCGGCCCGCGTCCAGACGGCCCAGCGGGCGGGCGGGGACGTCCGTGCGGCAGAAGTCGTCGTCACCCGCCGGGCCGGCTGTGGTCACGCCCCCCACCGGGTCACCCGGGCACCCCGGCGTCGGGCACGGTGGCGATCGACTCGGTCACCAGCCGGCGGGCCAGCGTGAGGCGGTCCTCCGGGTCGAGGCCCGGCAGGTCGCCGACCTTCAGCTCGCCGGCGGCCAGCAGCTCGGTCAGCGCCGGGCGCACCTCGCCCGGGAAGGAGTGCGTGCGCCGCCCGGCCACGAGGGCCACCCGGCCCTCGTCGGCGTCGCGCAGCACGCAGCGCAGGTGCCGGCGAAGCCGCAGCACCGTCGCGGGGCCCAGGGACGCGGCGGCCGCGGACTGCGCCAGCGGCGCGACCGGCTCGGGCCGCACCTGGGCCCACGTCCGGCTGCGCAGGCGGTCGGCGACCTCGCCGGGGTCCACCCGGCCGAGCCACTCCCGGAGCCCGTCGACCACGGCGGTGACGTCCTCGGCGATCGTGTCGGGGTCGGACAGGTCCACGCCCAGGGGGAGGGAGGTGCGCAGTGCGCGGTCCTCGGCCGCCAGCTCGCGCACCAGGTCCAGCACGGACTCGGCGGCCGCCCAGCGGGTCACGGAGTGGATGCCGACGGTCAGGTGCGCGCTGATCGCGCCCAGGGCCTTGGCCGAGTGCAGGAACCCGCGCGGCAGGTAGAGGGCGTCTCCGGGGCGCAGCACCGCGTCGATCACCGGGGCGCGTTCCGCGGCGGCGGCCACCTCGGCCGCGCGGTCGCTCCACGGCTGGGTGCGCAGGGGGTCGGGCAGCACGGGCTCGTGGATGGTCCAGTGCTTCTCGCCGGCCACCTGCAGCACGAAGACGTCGTGGACGTCGTAGTGCGGGCTGAAACCCTGCGAGGACGGCGGGGTGATGTAGGCGTTGACCTGCGTGGGGTGGCCGAGGTCGGCGGCCAGCTGGTCGGCGAAGGTGATCAGCGGCGGCCAGAGCCGGTGCAGCCCCTGCAGGACGACGGTGCTCCCGTCGGCGAACAGGCGCAGCACCGCGTCGGAGGAGACCTGGTCGGCGATCTCGGCGCCCGCCCCGCCCGAGGTGGTGAACCGCTTGGGGTCGACGACGGCGCCGTCCTTGGCGATCCGGAGGAAGGGCGTGCGCAGACCTCGCCGGGAGAGCAGCTCGTCGACGGCGGGCAGGTCGAGCAGGTCGGTGAAGGAGTTGCCGGTGTCCTCGGCCCGGGTCAGGAGCGGGTGCCGCGCCCAGTGCTCCCGCGCGAACCGCTCGGGTGCCATGTCCGTGCACCGCCACAGGGCCGGGCGGAGCTGCGGCTCCGCCCGGCCCTGCGCGGTCGGGTTCTCGGTCAGGCCGAACCGTCCGCGCCGCCGTCGGCACCGCCGTCCGCGCCACCGTCGGCACCGCCGTCCGCGCCACCGTCGGCACCGCTGTCCGCACCGCCGTCGGCCCCGCCGTCGTGGCCGCCCGGGGCGCCGGAGGCGCCGTGGTCGGCCGTGCCCGCGCCGCTGTCGGCCGGGCCGTGCGCACCGCCGTCGGCGCCACCGTCGGCCCCGCCGTCCGTGCTGGTCATCTCGTCGTCGAGCGCCATGGGCTCCTCCGCTCTCGTGCGTCCGGACCGCCGTGCGGCGGCCCCGGTCGGTGCAGTACCTCCCGCGTGCTGCCCTGACACCTGCGCTCCGACCAGCGGTTCTGCCCGGGACCACGGGGGTCGGGCGCCCGGACGCCGGCCCTCGACCCGAATGTGACGATCCGGTCACGGCTTCGGGGTGGAGGTGGGCGCCCGGGCCGCCGGCGGGCATCCCCAGGAGGTCGGCGTGGAGCACACCGCGCCTGCACCGTGAACTGCACGACGACCGGAGGAGTGAGCTCGTGACCGAGAGTCGTACGCGAACCGACACCACGTTCGAGGACAACGTCATCCGCCAGGAGACGGTCGACCGGCCGGCCGAGGGGGCGACCGCGACGGCGCCGGTGACGGGTCCCGCCGTCTCCGCGCCGCCCCGACGCGACCGGGTCCGGTGGGGCCCGGTGTGGGCCGGTCTGATCGTCGCCGTCCCGACGTTCCTGCTGCTGCAACTGGCCACGCTGGCCCTGGGCTGGTGGGACATCGGCCCCGGGGCGACCGGTAACAACGCCGACTGGATCAGCGGGGTCAACGGGCTGATCGCCCTGTTCCTCGGCGGGCTCACCGCCGGCGCCAGCGCGATCTGGCGCGGCCTCAGCGACGGGCTGCTGCACGGCATCCTGGTCTGGGCGCTGACGGTGGTCGCCATCGTCTTCCTGACCCTCTTCGGTGGCGGCGCCCTGCTGGGCTCGCTGGCCGGCGTCGTGACCGACGTGACCAACATCCAGCAGGCGAACCTGCCCGACGTCGCGGCCGGCCAGGCGACGGACGTGGCCACGTCGGCCGCCAGCTGGGCGGTGCTGGGCCTGGGGCTCGGGATCGCGGCCTCCGCGCTGGGCGGCGTGCTGGGCGCCAAGATGTGGCCGAGCCGCAAGGACGCCGAGCGCCAGCGGGTCGCGGCCGGCTGACGCCCACCCGCACCGCTATCGTCGACCCCGGATCGAACGCATGTTCGATCCGGGGTCGACGTGCGGAAGGGGACGGCGTGGGGCGGGGTGGCGGTCGTGCGGCGGGCTGCACCGTGCTGCACGTCGACATGGACGCCTTCTTCGCCAGCGTCGAGGTGCGCCGCCGGCCGGAGCTCGCCGGCACCCCCGTCATCGTCGGTGGCGCCGGTAACCGCGGCGTGGTCACCTCGGCCACCTACGAGGCCCGCAGGTACGGCGTGCACGCGGCCATGCCCACCGCGCGAGCACTGCGGCTGTGCCCGACGGCGACGGTCCTGCCGGGGGACATGGCGCTCTACGCCGAGGTGTCCCGGGCGGTCATGGCGCTGTTCCGGTCGGTCACCCCGCTGGTCGAGCCGCTGAGCATGGACGAGGCGTTCCTCGACGTCTCCGGCGCCGGCCGCCGGCTGGGCGACGCCGCGGAGATCGGCGAGTACCTCCGGGCCCGGGTCTTCGACGAGCAGGGCATCACCTGCTCGGTCGGCGTGGCCGGCACCAAGTTCGTGGCGAAGCTGGCCTCCACGCACGCCAAACCCGACGGGCTGCTCGTCGTCCGGCCGCCGGAGGTCATGGGCTTCCTCCACCCGCTGCCGGTCGGTGCGCTGTGGGGGGTGGGGCCGAAGACGGAGGAGACCCTCCTGCGGCTGGGGCTGCGCACCGTGGGCGACCTGGCCCACGTGCCGGCGAAGACGCTCCAGCGGGCGCTGGGGGTGGCGGCGGGCACCCACCTGCACGAGCTCTCCTGGGGCCGCGACCCCCGGCGGGTCGTCCCCGACGAGCCCGAGCGCTCCACCGGCGCGGAGGAGACCTTCGCCACCGACGTCGACGACCCGCGCGTGGTCCACCGGGAGCTGCTGCGCCTGGCGGAGCGGACGGCCGGCCGGCTGCGCTCGATCGGCTGCCTGGCCCGCACGGTGAGCATCAAGGTCCGCTTCGCCGACTTCACCACGATCACCCGCAGCCGCACCCTCGGAGCGCCCACCGACGTGGGGCAGGAGCTCTACGACACGGCCCGCGTGCTCTACGACGCCCTGGGGCTGGACCGGACCCGCATCCGGCTGGTCGGCGTCCGGGCCGAACGCCTCGTCGAGGCCGGTTCGGCCCCCCGGCAGCTCGAACTGGGGGCCCGCGAGCACGGTCGCCGGGAGGCGGAGCTGGCCGCCGACCGCGCCGCCCGGCGTTTCGGTGCCGGCGCGGTGCGCCCGGCCACGCTCCTGGGTTCCTCGGGCAGGGTCGGGCGGCCGGGCCGCTGACCTGCCCGGACGCGCCGGGGGACCCACCCGGAGGAGTGATCGGCCGACGCGCTCGGCGGCTCGCCGTGGCGTCGCCTTTCGCCGCGTGCAATCGGCTCGTATCCTCGAAGACACCGTCGGCGGGAGCCTCCGACGGAACTGGCTCCGCCCATTTGGAGGTCGACGTGCCGCTCTCCGAGCACGAGCAGCGTCTGCTGGAGCAGATCGAGCGCGCCCTCGTCGATGACGATCCGAAGTTCGCATCCTCGGTCCGCACCGGCGATCGCCGTCAGAAGGCTCGCCGCAGACTGCAACTCGGCGGGTTGCTGGTCCTGGTCGGCCTCGCCGTCCTGGTGGCCGGCGCCGTCGCCGAATCCGTTCCGCTGGGGGTCCTCGGGTTCCTGGTGGCCTTCGGTGGCGCCGCCCTCGGGGTGCTGCACTACCGCGCGGCCACCGGTGCCGTCGAGGCCACCGGTCCCGCCGGGTCGCGCGGCTCGACCGCGGCCGGCCGCGGCGGCCGGAAGGGCAAGCAGCCGATGAAGAACCGGCTCGAGGAACGTTTCCGCCGCCGCTACGACCAGTAGCCCCACGCACCCGCCCGGCCGCCGTCCCGCCCGGACGGCGGCCGGGCGCGTCCCGGGCGGCCACGGCAGAGGCCCTGGGTCCCGGCGCCGCTAGGACCAGGAGCCCTCGCGCACCGACCCGCCGGCCGCTCTCCGCCCGGCACGGTCGAACCCGTCCCGGGTCCACCGCGCGACCCGCGCCCGCGTGCCGGCGACGAGCGAGGCCGGCCACAGGAGCGCGCGCAGCCGCACCGTCCGGGGGCGGGACGCGAGGAGCCCCCGGCGGGCCGTCCGCAGCGCCGTCCGCAGCTCCGCGGGCGGCGGTGCGCTGCCCGGACGCCCGTAGCTGGCCGCCTCCTCCGCCTGCGCCAGCCGGCGCACCGCCGCCACCGACGACTCCGCCGCCGGGCCACCCGGCCCACGGCTGACCGCCCGCACGAGGGCCTCGGCCACCCGGCGCGGTGTCCACGACGGCTGCAGGTGCACGCCGAGGTCCGTGGCGGTGGCGCACAGCTCCGCCCAGGAGCCGGTGGCGGCGTCCCCCGCCAGCCGGCGGCGGCGCTGCAGTGTGCGCACCACGGCCGGCGCGGCCACCGCGGCCGCGCCGAGCGCCAGCAGCCCGGCGCTGACCAGCAGCGGGCCCCGGTCGGTCGCGGTCCCCGCCGACGGGGTGGCCTGGGGCACCGCCTCCGGCAGCCGGTCCGTCCGGGGGAGCGCCGGCGGCGGGGTCGTCGGCGCCGCGGGGACGGCGGGTGCGGCGTCGACCCGCTCCTCGGCCGCGGTCCGCGGCGACCAGGGGAGCTCGACCTGGCGGTCGGCGGCCAGCGGCGTGGGGTCGAAGGGCACCCAGCCCACCCCCTGGAAGTACACCTCCACCCAGGCGTGCGCGTCGTCGCTGGTGACCAGCCGGGTCCCGTCGGGCTGGACCTCGCCCGGCGTGTACCCCAGCGCGACCCGGGCGGGGAGACCGGTCTGCCGGACCAGCACGGCCATGGCGCCGGCGTACTGCTCGCAGTAGCCGCGCTTGAGCCGCAGGAAGTCCACCAGGTCGTCGCCGCTCGTGCCCGGAGCGGTGGAGAGGCTGTAGACGAAGCCGTTGGCTCGGTCGGTGAGGTACCGCTGGATGCGCAGCACCTGCTCGTAGGGCGTCGACGCGCCGGCGGTCAGCCCGGCGGTGAGCTCGGCGATGGCGGGGTCGGGCTCGGGCAGCACGCCGAAGCGCTCCTGCACCGGATCGTCCGCCGGCAGGGGAAGGGCGCCGGAGAGGAGCTCCTCGGAGGGGCGCGGCTCCACCGCGGTCACCCGGTAGGCCAGCCCGGCGCTGGTGACGCCGCGGCCGAACACCGTCCCGGTCGCGTCGTCGAAGCGCCAGGCGGCCTCCTCGCCGGCCACGCGGATCGACAGCGGGGAGGTCGGCACCGGGAGGAACCGGTCGTCGTGCTCCAGGACCTGCACCTCGGCGGACACCTGCCGCGTCGGCTGGCCGTCGGGCAGCGGCGCCAGGAAGCCGTCGTCGGCCACCGAGGTCTCGCCGTCGAGATTGCTCAGCGACCACCCCGTCGCCGGCTCGTACTCGTCGAGCGCGACGGCGCGCAGGTAGCCGGGGTCCTCGACCGAGCTGCCCAGGCGGAGCAGCGGGACGGGCTCGGGCAGGGTCAGCTGCCCGCGCAGCTCCGCCGCCGGGTCGAGCGAGGTGCCCGTGGCCGACCCCGTCCCACCGCCGAGCCCGGTGGCGAACGAGCCCTCGGGCAGGGTGGGCACCGCGGTGCCGACGACGGCCCCGGCCGCCACCGCGACCACGCCGATGCGCACGGCCGTCCCCGCGCCGCCCGCGGAGCCCTGCAGCATCCGGCGCTGGTCGGCCCACAGCAGGACGGCGAACCCGGCCGCCGGCCCGACCAGCGCGACCAGCCCGATGCCGCCGGTCACCGTGGCCACGGGCACGCACACGAGGGGGAGCAGGGCCGCACCCGCGACCGCCGCCTGCCGGCCGGTGACCGCCAGCAGGTCGACGACGACGGCGACGAGCCCCACGAAGAGGGTGGTGAGCGCGAGCAGACCGGTCAGCGGGAGGGCGGGGGTGGCCTGCTCGCGGATCTCCGCCGTGCCGGCGGTGAAGACCTCCCCGAGCCGGGTCAGCGTCGCCGGCGTGGGGACCAGGCCGGCCAGCGCGGTGTCGGGCACGAAGACCGCCGCCAGCACGCAGGCGACGAGGGCCAGCTGACCGACCGGCACCGCCAGCGCGCCCAGCAGCCCGAGCGGCCGGTCGCCGGTGAGCCGGGCCACCGCGGCGCGCAGGGCCAGGCCACCGGCGAGGACGGCGACGACGACGGTCACCACCGGGGGCACCCACGCTCGGCTGGTGAACACGGGGGAGAGCGCCAGGGCGCCGAGGAGGGTGGCCGCCGCGGCGGCGACCGGGGTCCGGACGTCGGCGCCGTTCATGCCGGCGCCCCCGCCGGCGTCCCGGTGAGCGCGGCCCACACCTCGCCGACGTCCTGACCGGCCGACGCGGTGGCGACCCGCCAGCCCGCCGCGGCGAGGACGGTGGCGGCCTGCTCGCGCTGCGCCGAGAGGGTGGCCGGCGCGGTACCGGTCGTGCCCCGCCGGCCGCGGCCGGGGTCGCCCCACGTCGCGACGTCGAGCAGCACGGCGAGCCCGGGCACCGGCCCCTGGCGCAGCCGGGAGAGGTCGGCGACGTCGTCGGGCCCGACCGCACCGAGCAGGCAGACCAGGGGCCCGTCGCCGGCGGCGCGGCACGCCGCCGAGACGGGGTCGGCCAGGCTGCTCGCGCGCGAGGGCCCCAGCACGGCCAGCCGGTCCAGGAGGTCCTCGGCGCCGAGGACGGCGCCGCCGGGCTCGGGCGCCAGCTCCCCGGCGCCGGTCAGCACCCGCAGCCGCGCCCCCCGCTGGGCGAGGGCCACCCCGATGCTGGCCGCGGCCTCGACCAGCCACTCGAAGCTGTCGGCGGGCGGCGAGTCGTCACCCGGGGGCCCGGCGATCCGGCGGGTGGCGTCCCAGCTGGGCGCCACCAGGTGCGCGCGGGCCCGGGTGTCCAGCAGCAGCGTGCCCTGCGCGCGCCAGGGGTGCTCCTCCAGCCGGACCATCAGCTCGCCGGTGCGCGCGCTGGCCCGCCAGTGCACCTTGCGCATGTCGTCGCCGCGCCGGTACTCGCGCACGCTGACGTCGTCCTCCCCGTGGACGGCGAACGCGCGGTGGGCGCCGTCGCCCCCGCCGCTGCCGCCGCCGGGGCCACCGCGTCCCAGGGGGCGCACCCGGGGCACCACGACCAGCGGGGCGGTGTCCGAACCCACCGCGGTGCGCTCGACCAGGCCGAAGGGATCGAGGACCCGCAGCCGCAGCGGCCCGAGCTGGTAGCGGCCGCGGTGCCGGCCGACGAGCCCGTACCGCACGGTGGTCGCGGCGCCGGGGGCCAGGCCCGACACGGTGAACCGGTGCGGGCGGCCCAGCGTCGGGGGCAGCTGCTCGGACAGCAGCCACAGCCCGCCGCGGCGGGCGTCGACGTTCTCCAGCCGCAGCTCGACGTGGGCCCGCGCGCCGCGCGGCACCCGCTGCGGCGTGACGCTGCGCCGGGTGGTCACCCGGAACCGCCCCCGCGCCACGGTGACGGCGGCGAGCAGGGGGAGGGCCAGGACGAAGGCGGCCAGCTGGACGAGCGCCCGCTCGCCGAGGAGGGCACCCACCAGGCCCAGGCCGACGCCGCCGGCGAGGAGCGATCGGCCGCGGGACGTGAGGGCGCCCAGCGCCCGGAAGGGACCGCCGGGCACGCTCAGCGCCCGCGGGGGACCGGTACGGAGGCCACCAGGGAGGCCACCACCTGCTCGGCGCTGCGCCGGGCGACCACCGCCTCGCCCCCGAGCAGCAGCCGGTGGGCGAGCACGGGCACGGCGAGCGCCTGCACGTCGTCGGGCAGCACGTGCTCGCGGCCATCGAGGGCAGCGGAGGCGCGGGCGGCACGCAGCAGCTGCAGGCCGGCGCGGGGCGAGGCGCCCAGCCGCAGCTCCGGTGAGCGGCGGGTGGCCTCGACCAGCGCCACGACGTAGCGGCGGACGGCCTCGGCGACGTGGACCCGGCCCACGGCGGTGACGAGGGACCGGACGAGGGCGGCGTCGGCCACCGGGCGCAGGGCGGTCAGCGGGTCGGCGGTGGAGCGGTCGTCCAGCATCGCGAGCTCCGCGGCCGGGTCGGGGTACCCCATCGAGACCCGGGCGGTGAAGCGGTCGCGCTGGGCCTCGGGCAGCGGGTAGGTGCCCTCCATCTCCAGCGGGTTCTGCGTGGCCATGACCAGGAAGGGCCGCGCCAGCTCGTAGCTGACGCCGTCGACGGTGACCTGCCGCTCCTCCATGCACTCCAGCAACGCCGACTGGGTCTTGGGGGAGGCCCGGTTGATCTCGTCGGCGACGACGACGTTGGCGAAGATCGCGCCGGGCTTGAACTCGAAGGCCCGGGTCTCCTGGTCGTAGACCGCCACGCCCGTCACGTCGCTGGGGAGCAGGTCGGGCGTGAACTGGATGCGCCGCACGCTCGCGTCGATCGAGCCGGCCAGCGCCTTGGCCAGCGTCGTCTTGCCGACCCCGGGCACGTCCTCGATCAGCAGGTGCCCCTCGGCCAGCAGCACCACCAGCGCCAGCCGGACGACGTGGTCCTTGCCCTGCACGACCCGGCCGATCGCGGCCGCGATGCGTGCGCACTCCGCTGCGACGTCGACCGACGCGTCGGCCGTCCCGTCGGCGGACCGTGTCGCCTCCGTCACCGCTCCACCGTACGTGCCGGGCGACGCCCCGTCCCGGTCGCTGATCACGCTGCCCGCGCACCAGAGACGGGAGGTCGGGCCGCCGGTGGGGGCGGCGGGTCACGACACGGCCTCAGGTGGTGTCCAGTGGGGGCTGGTGGGTTACTGTGTCGGCCGGTGGGGAGGCAGGGTTTCGCCAGGGGACCTGCAGAGCCATGGGAGGACCGATGCGGGAGGTGATCCGGTGTTCGTCGGCAGCTACCAGTTGCGGCTCGACGAGAAGGGCCGGCTCGCGCTCCCCGTCCGCTTCCGCGACCAGGTGGCCGACGGCATGGTGATCAAGAAGGGCCAGGACCGCTGCATCTACGGGCTGACCATGGCCCGGGTCGCCGAGCAGAGCGCCGCGATGGCCGCCATGGCGCCCTCCGACACGGCCGCCGCGCGCATGCGGGCGCGCATGAGCTTCGGCTCGATGGTCGAGCTGGAGCCGGACAAGACCGGCCGCATCACCATCCCCGCGAGCCTGCGGGAGTACGCCCACCTGGACCGCGACGTGGTCGTGGTGGGCGTCGACACCCGTTTCGAGATCTGGGACTCCGCGACCTGGGACGCCTACGTGGCCGAGCAGGAAGCCGCCTTCGCCGACATGGAGAGCGAGGGGATGCCGACGCTGTCGTGATCCCGGGAACGCCCCACCCGCTCCCACCGGCCTCCGCGCCACGCCGAACGAGCCGCCTTCCCCGCGGCTCGACCGGCCCGGGCCCCAGCCGCCTTCCCCGCGGCTCGGTCCCGACGACGGAGGACCGCACGGATCAGCGGAGGGGCCTCCCGCCGGCGGGGGTGACCCACCGGCCCCGCGGGAACCCACCTGACGCTCTTCCCCGACGCCAGGCGGAGCCGCGGGGCCGGACACCCCCGGGATCCCACGTCCCGCCGCCCCACCCCGCTCCACCGGCCCCACCCCGCTCCACCGGCCCCACCCCGCTCCACCGGCCCCACCGCGCCCCACCCCGGGCACCGCGACCCACCCACCCCCTGCGCCCCACCCGCCCGAGCCCGCACGCCCCCGCTGCCGCGTCCCCCCGCGGCCCGGAACGGCACGGCACCATCGCGAGAGCCGCCAGGACCAGTCGAGAGGCAGCAGACGATGAGCAGCACCGGACCTGCCGCGGCCCCCGGGCCGTCGCAGCCCCCGGTGCACGTCCCGGTGCTGCTGGACCGGGTCGTCGAGCTGCTCGGGCCGGCCTGCGCCGCAGAGGGCGCGGTCATGGTCGACGCCACGCTGGGCCTCGCCGGCCACACCCTGGCCATGCTGGAGGCGCACCCCGGCCTGCGCGTCGTGGGGCTGGACCGCGACCCGGACGCGCGCGCCGAGGCGACCCGCCGGATCGAGGCCGCCGGTCACGCCGGGCGGGTGACGGTGGTACCCGCGGTGTTCGACGAGCTCCCCGAGGTGCTCGACCGGCTGGGCATCGACGAGGTCCAGGGCGTGCTGTTCGACCTGGGCGTCTCCTCGCTGCAGCTCGACCGCCCCGACCGGGGGTTCAGCTACTCGGTCGACGCCCCGCTGGACATGCGGATGGACCCGGGCGCGCCCCGGACCGCCGCCGACGTCGTCAACACCTACCCGCCCCGCGAGCTGGCGCGGGTGCTGCGCGTCTACGGCGAGGAGCGGTTCGCCTCCCGCATCGCCGCCGCCATCGACCGGGAGCGGGCCCGCGAGCCGTTCTCCGGCACCGCGCGGCTGGCCGAGCTCGTCCGCGAGTCCATCCCCGCCGCCACCCGGAGGACCGGTGGCCACCCCGCGAAGCGGACCTTCCAGGCGCTGCGCATCGAGGTCAACGACGAGCTCGGGGCGCTGGAGCGCGCCCTCCCCGCGGCGATCGAGGCCCTCGCCGTCGGCGGGCGCGTCGCCGTCATCACCTTCCACTCCTTGGAGGACCGGATCGTGAAGCAGACCCTGGCCGCGGGAGCGGCGGACCGCACCCCGCCGGACCTGCCGGTGCCCCTGCCCGAGCACGGTCCGGTGCTGCGGCTGCTCACCCGCGGCGGCGAGGCCCCCGGCTCCGCGGAGACGGCCGGCAACCCCCGCGCGGCGTCGGCCCGTGTCCGGGCCGCCGAGCGCATCCGGCGGGCGGCGTGACGCGCGCCGCGGCCGTGCGCCCGGCCCCCCCGCGCGCCACGCCCTCCCGCCACGCGACCACCCGGGCCACCGGCCCGGCGCCCCGCACCTCCCCGTCCGGCGCGCGCGGCACCGGCCGGGCGACGCCGCGGCCCGAGCTGCGCCTGGTCCCCACCGGTGCCGCCGCGCGGCCGCGCCGGCAGACCCGTGGCGCCGAGCGCTCCCGCAAGGCGCCGTTCGTCGTCCTGGTCGTGGCGCTCCTGGCGCTGACCACGCTCGGGCTCCTGGTGCTGAACACCGCCATCGCGGTGGACTCCCTCAAGGCGTCCCAGCTGCGCGCCGACAACGCCGCGCGGGCCCAGGAGGTGCAGCGCCTCGAGCAGCTCGTCGTCGCCGGTGACACCCCGGCCGACGTCGCGCGGGCCGCCGAGGCCGCGGGGCTCGTCCCGGCCGGCGTCGCCGGCTACCTGGTGCTCGGCGGCGACGGGTCGACGACGATGCGCGGCACCCCCGAGCCCGCACCCGCGCCGGAGCCCGCACCCGCACCCGCACCGGAGCCCGCGCCCGCAGCCGCGCCCGAGCCGGGCCCCGCCGCCGAGCCCGCCCCCGCGGGCGGGAACTGACCCGTGCCGAGCAGCGTCCGCGGTCCCGGCGCCCGCACCCCGCGCCCGACGGCGACCGGACGGGGGGACAGCGGGCCGTTCGTCTCCCGCCGTGCCCCCGGGACCCGCCGCAGCAGCGGGGCCGGGCTGTCGGTCGAGCAGCGCGGCCGCCGCAACCGGTGGGGGTTGATCGTCCTCGTCAGCCTTCTCGTGCTCGTCGTCGGGCGGCTCGTGGTGCTGCAGGGCATCGACGGCGCCGCGTACGCCAGCGCGGCGGAGCAGGACCGGCTGCGCACCATCCCGCTGGCGGCGATCCGCGGGCAGATCCTCGACCGCGACGGCAACCCGCTGGCCTACACGGTCGACGCGTCGCGGGTGGTCGCCGACCCGACGATGGTCCGCGACCCGGCCCGCACGGCCCTCGCCCTCACCACCCTCCTCGACGTCCCCGTGCCCGAGCTCACCCGGAAGCTCTCCCAGGACAGCCGCTACGAGGTGCTGGCCACCCAGGTGGTGCCGGAGACGGCCGACGCGGTCGACGGGCTCGAGCTCGCGGGGGTCTACCTCCGGGACGACCCGGTGCGGCTCTACCCGGTCGGCGCGGTGGGCGGCCAGGTCGTCGGCTTCGTGGGCAGGGAGGGCACCGGGCTGGCCGGCATCGAGCAGACCTTCGAGGAGGAGCTGTCGGGCACGGCGGGCCAGCGGACCGTCGAGGTCGGCAGCGGCGGCCACCCGATCCCCTCGGGCATCGACGAGGTCACCGAGGCCGTCGCCGGCCGCGACGTCACCCTCACCCTCGACGAGGACCTGCAGTTCGTCACCGAGGAGCGGCTGGCGGAGGCGTGCGCCGACGGCGCCACCACCCGGGCCTCGGCGGTGGTCCTCGAGGTGGCCACCGGGCGCGTCGCCGCCATGGGGTCGTGCCCGGGCTACGACCCCGGCAGCTACTCCACGACCGACCCCGAGCGGCTGGGCAACCCCGTGGTGTCCGACGTCTTCGAGCCGGGCTCGGTCATGAAGGCGGTGACCCTGGCCGCCGCGGTCGAGGAGGGGTACGCCACCCCGGACCGGGTGATGACGGTCGACGGGCACATCCAGGCCGGCGACCGGGTCGTCACCGACGCGCACGACCACGACCCGGTCGACTGGACGGTCACCGGCATCCTCGCCAAGTCCAGCAACGTGGGGACGATCATGCTGGCCCGGGAGGTCGGCGACGAGAAGCTCGAGGAGTACCTGCGGGCCTTCGGCATCGGGGAGAAGACCGGCATCGAGCTGCCGGGCGAGAGCCGCGGCATCCTCCAGGACTCGGCGGAGTGGAGCGAGGTGCGCGCGGCCAACGTCGCCATCGGGCAGGGCGTCTCGGTCACCACCCTGCAGATGGCGTCGGTCTACCAGGCGATCGCCAACGGGGGAGTGCGGGTGGAGCCCCGCATCGTGTCGTCGGTGACCGGCGCGGACGGCCGCCCCGAGGAGACCCCCGAGCCCGCCCGCACCCGGGTGGTCAGCGAGTCCACCGCCGAGCAGATGGCCTACATGCTCGAGGCCGTGGTCGGCAAGGGCGGCACCGCCCCGCTGGCCCAGATCGAGGGCTTCCGCGTCGCCGGCAAGACCGGCACCGCGCAGCGCGCCAACCCGGAGTGCAACTGCTACGCCGGCGGCGGCTACGTGACCACCTTCGTCGGGTTCGCCCCGGCGGACGACCCGCAGTACGTCGTCGCCGTCGACCTGGAGCGGCCCACCAGCTCCGCCGAGGGCGGGCAGGTCGCCGCGCCGGTGTTCGCCGACGTCATGCGGGCGGCGCTCATGGCCGACGGCGTCGTGCCCTCCGGTACCGCGCGCCCCGAGTTCGTCCTCACCGGCGCCCCCTGAGCGAGAACCCCTCCTGCCCCGCCGCTCGCGTGTGCGGCGGGGCCCCGCCGCGGCGCCTGGGCGCGGTGACGTCGTGCGGACATCCACCGCCGGTAGATTGGAGCCCCGTGACCCCGACCGACCCCGGGACGGCCCCGCGGCCGACGGGGAACCGCCCGCTGCCCCTCGCCGAGCTTGCCGACCTCATCGGCCCGGCCGAGGGCCCCGGCACCGACGTCGCCGTCTCCGGGGTCACCCTCGCCTCCGGTGAGGTGGGGCCGGGCTTCCTGTACGCCGCCCTCCCCGGCGCCCGGACCCACGGCGTCCGCTTCGCCGCCGACGCGGCGGCCCGCGGGGCGGTCGCCCTGCTGACCGACCCCACCGGCCGGGCCGACGCGCTGGCCACGGGGCTGCCGGTCTGCGTCGTCGAGGAGCCCCGGCAGGTGCTCGGGGCGGTCGCCGACCGCGTCTACGGGGAGCCGAGCCGCCGGCTCACCGTCCTGGGCATCACCGGCACCAACGGCAAGACGACGACGAGCTACCTGGTCGAGGCCGGGCTGGCCGCCGCCGGCCGCAGCACCGGCCTGATCGGCACGGTCCAGACCCGCACCCGCGCCGCGGACGGCACCGTCACCGCCCTGCCCAGCGTCCGCACCACCCCGGAGGCGCCCGCGCTGCACGCGCTGCTCGCGGGCATGGCCGACGCCGGGGTCGGTGCCGTCGTCATGGAGGTCTCCAGCCACGCCCTGGTGATGGGCCGGGTGGGCGGCGTGCGCTTCGCCGCGGCCGGCTTCACCAACCTGGGCCGGGACCACCTGGACTTCCACCGCGACATGGAGGACTACTTCCAGGCCAAGGCGCTGCTCTTCGACGGCCGCGCCGCAGTCGAGGTCGTCGACGTCGACGACGCGCACGGCCGCCGGCTCGCCGGGCGGCCCGGCCGCCCCCGCCCGGTCACCGTCGCCGGCAGCGAGGGCGCGGCGGCCGTCTGGACCGTCTCGGACGTCGCGACGGCGCCCGGTGGCGGCTCGACCTTCACGCTGCACGGGCCGGGCGGGCGCACCTGGCCGGCGCGCGTCCGGCTGCCCGGGCGGTTCAACGTGGCCAACGCCGTCCTGGCCGTGGCGCTGCTGGACGCCGTCGGCGTCGCCGTCGAGGACGCCGTCGCCGGCCTGGCCGAGACCGTCGTCCCGGGGCGCATGGAGCCCGTGGACACGGGGCAGCCGTTCGTCGCCGTCGTCGACTACGCGCACACCCCCGACGCCGTGCGGACGGCGCTCGCCGCCCTGCGCGAGGCCACCCCCGGACGGCTGATCACCGTCCTCGGGTGCGGCGGCGACCGGGACCCCGGCAAGCGCCCCGAGATGGGCCGGGTGGCCGCCGAGGGCAGCGACGTGCTCGTCGTCACCGACGACAACCCCCGCTCCGAGGACCCCGCCGCCATCCGGGCCGCGGTGCTCGCCGGCGCCCGGGACGTGCCGGGAGACCGGCGTGCGGAGGTGCTGGAGGTCGGGGACCGCCGCGCCGCGCTGACCGCCGCCGTGGAGCTCGCCCGCGCCGGGGACACCCTCCTGGTGGCCGGCAAGGGCCACGAGACGGGCCAGGAGGTGGCCGGCACGGTGCACCCCTTCGACGACCGGGCGCAGCTGCGCGAGGTGCTCGCCGCGTCGGGGACACGGGCATGATCCGCCTGTCGCTGACCGAGGTCGCCGCGCTGGCCGGGGGTCGGCTCGCCGGCGCGCCCGAGGGCGCGGTCACCGGGAAGGTCACCCTCGACTCGCGGGCGGTCGCCGCCGGGGACCTCTTCGTCGCCGTGGCGGGGGAGCGGGTCGACGGCCACGACTTCCTCGGGGCGGCAGCGGGCGCCGGCGCGGTGGCCGCTCTGGCCACCCGACCCGACCCGGCGCTGCCGTGCGTCGTCGTCGACGACCCGGTGGCCGCGCTGGGCCGGCTGGCCGCCGGGGTCCACGCGCGGCTGACCGCCGCGGGCGTGCGCACCCTGGCGATCACCGGCTCCTCGGGCAAGACCTCGACCAAGGACCTCCTGGGGCAGGTGCTCGCCGCGCACGGGCCCACGGTCAGCCCGCCGGGGTCCTACAACAACGACATCGGCCTGCCGCTGACCGTGCTCTCCGCCGACGCCGGCACCCGGTTCCTCGTCCTGGAGATGGGCGCCCGCGGGCCGGGGCACATCGCCCGCCTGTGCCGGGTGGCCCGCCCCGAGGTCGGCGTCGTCCTCAACGTCGGCTCGGCCCACCTGGGCGAGTTCGGCAGCGCCGACGGCATCGCCCGGGCCAAGGGCGAGCTCGTGGAGGCGCTGCCCGCCGACGGCACCGCCGTGCTCAACGCCGACGACGCCCGGGTGCTGGGCATGGCCGGCCGCACGGGCGCCCGGGTGCTCACCACGGGGCGCTCGGAGCAGGCCGCCGTCCGGGCCGTCGACGTCGCGATGGACGAGGCTGCCCGCGCGCGCTTCACCCTCGTCGCCGGCGGTGAGCGCCACCCGGTGGCGCTGCGGGTCGTCGGCGAGCACCAGGTGGCCAACGCGCTGTCGGCCGCCGGCGCCGCGCTGGCGGTGGGCCTGGGCGCGGGCGCCGTCGCCGCGGCGCTCTCGGAGGCCGAGCCCCGCAGCCGCTGGCGCATGGAGATCGACCGGCGCGCCGACGGGGTGACCGTCGTCAACGACGCCTACAACGCCAACCCCGAGTCGATGCGGGCCGCGCTCGCCGCGCTCGCCGGGCTGGCCGGGACCCGGCGCATCGCCGTGCTCGGCGGCATGGCCGAGCTCGGCCCCGACGCCGCCGCGGAGCACGAGCGGCTGGGCCGCGACGCGGTCGCCGCCGGGGTCGACCTGGTCGTGGCCGTCGGCGCGGATGCGGTAGGCATAGCGGGAGGTGCGACCGTCGCGGGGCGGGGCGCAGGAGAGGAGTCGGTGCACGTGCCGGACCGGGCCGCTGCCCTTGCGCTGCTGTCGGAGGTGCTGCGACCGGGTGACGTCGTCCTCGTGAAGGCCAGCCGGGCCCACGGCCTGGAGCTCCTCGCGGCCGACCTGCTGGGCGGTGCCGCGCAGTGAGGAGCGTCCTGATCGCCGCGGCGGTCGGCCTGATCGTCTCGATCCTCCTCACCCCGCTGGCCATCCGCGCGTTCCGCCGGCAGGGCCTGGGCCAGGAGATCCGCGACGACGGCCCCGAGAGCCACCTCTCGAAGAAGGGCACGCCCACGATGGGCGGCACCGTCATCGTCGGCGCCACCGTGCTCGGCTACCTGGCCGCGCACCTGGTGTTCGTCGGCGAGTCCGGGTGGGGGTTCAGCGCCACCGGCCTGCTGCTGCTGTTCCTCATGGTCGGCATGGGCACGGTCGGCTTCCTCGACGACTACCTCAAGATCCGGCACCGCCGCAGCCTGGGCCTGAACAAGACCGCGAAGCTGGTCGGCCAGCTCGTCGTCGGCGTCACCTTCGCCGTCCTGGCGATCAACTTCCCGAACGCCGACGGCGTGGAGCCCGCCTCCACCGTCGTCTCCTACGTCCGCGACATCGCGCCGATGACCCTCGGCCCGATCGCGTTCGTGATCCTCGCCTACCTGTTCATCGCCGGGTTCTCCAACGCGGTGAACCTCACCGACGGCCTGGACGGGCTGGCCGCCGGTGCGTCGGCGATGGTGCTCGCCTCCTACATCGTCATCTCGTTCTGGCAGTTCACCCACGACTGCGCCAACGAGCTGATCGAGGGCTGCTACACCGTCCGCGACCCGCTCGACGTCACCCTCGTGGCCGCGGCGGGCATGGGCGCGTGCCTGGGCTTCCTGTGGTGGAACACCAGCCCGGCGCGGATCTTCATGGGCGACACCGGCTCGCTCGCGCTCGGCGGCCTGCTCTCGGGTCTGGCGATCGTGACCCGCACCGAGCTGCTGCTGGTGGTCCTGGGCGGCCTGTTCGTGGCGGTGACGCTGTCGGTGATCATCCAGGTGGCGTTCTTCCGCGCGACCCGCCGCCGGGTGTTCCGCATGGCGCCGCTGCACCACCACTTCGAGCTCGCCGGCTGGACGGAGAACACCGTCATCGTGCGGTTCTGGCTGGTCACCGGGATGGCGGTGGCGTTCGGTCTCGGCCTGTTCTACGCCGACTGGCTCAGCTTCGTGGGCCTGTGAGCGCCCCGTCCTCGCCCGTCGCCGGCCGCACCGTCCTCGTCGCCGGGCTCGGGATCTCCGGGGCGGCCGCCGCCCGGGTGCTGCTGGCCTCCGGCGCCCGGGTCCTGCTCGCCGACGCCGCCCGGCCGGGGGCGGTCGACGAGCTCACCGGCGCGGGGGCGGAGTGGCTCGGGGCCACCGAGACGCTGCCCGAGGGCGTCGACCTCGTCGTCACCTCCCCGGGCTGGCGCCCCGACGAGCCGCTGCTGGTCGACGCCGCGGCCCGCGGGGTGGAGGTGGTCGGCGAGCCCGAGCTGGCGTGGCGGCTGCGCATCCCCGGCCCGGACGGCCTCCCCGCACCCTGGCTGGCGGTCACGGGGACCAACGGCAAGACGACGACGGTCACGATGCTCGAGGCCATCCTGCGGGCGGCCGGCCGCCGCGCGGTCGCCGCCGGCAACGTCGGCCGGCCCCTCGTCGAGGTGGTCACCGCCCGGGAGGAGGACGGCACGCCGTCCTACGACGTCGTCGCCGTCGAGCTCTCCAGCTTCCAGCTGCACTGGTCCTCCTCGCTCGCGCCGGCGGCCGCGGCGGTGCTGAACGTCGCCGACGACCACACCGACTGGCACGGCTCCTTCACCGCCTACCGCGACGCGAAGGCCCGCATCCTCGAGCGCGCCCCGGTCGCCGTCGGGGACGCGGGAGACCCGGTCGCCGCCGCGCTCGTCGCGGCGCACCCGCGGCCGGTGACGGTCACCCTCGGCGAGCCCGCCCCCGGCCAGCTCGGCGTGCGCGGCGGCGCCCTGGTCGACCGCGCGTTCGCCGACGACCCGGCGGGGGAGCGGCTCCTGGAGCGCTCGGCGATGCCGGTCCCGGGCCCGCACAACACCGTCAACGCGCTGGCCGCCGCGGCCCTCGCCCGCGCCGCCGGGGTGCCGGCGGAGGCGATCGCCCGGGGACTGGCCGCGTTCACCGGTGGGGCCCACCGCAACGCCCTCGTCGCCACGGTCCACGGCGTGGACTACGTCGACGACAGCAAGGCGACCAACCCGCACGCGGCCGGGGCCTCGCTCGCGGCGTACCCGCGGGTGGTCTGGATCGCCGGCGGGCTGCTCAAGGGCGCCGACGTCGATCCCCTCGTCGCCGCGGTCGCCCCCCGGCTCGCCGGCGTCGTCCTGCTCGGCCGCGACCGCGCCGTCGTGGCCCGTTCGCTGGCGCGACACGCCCCGTCGGTGCCGGTCGTGGAGGTCCCGAGCGGCCACCATGGCGGGATGGACGGGACCGGTGTGACGGGAGAGGAGACGATGACCCGGGTCGTCGCCGCCGCCGCCGGGCTCGCGCAGCCGGGGGACACGGTGCTGCTGGCCCCGGCCGCCGCCTCGATGGACGTCTTCCGGGACTACGGCCACCGCGGCCGCGCGTTCGCCGACGCGGTGCGGGCGCTGGGGGCCCGGCGGTGACCACCACCGAGCGGCCGCTGCGCGAGGCGCGCCCCACCCGCGGCCGCACCCGCCCGACGGCTTCCCGCACCCCGCCGCCGCGCCGGTGGGCCGGTCCCGCGTGGCTCGACGGCCCGCTGACCAGCTGCCACCTGGTGCTGGGCGCCGCCGGACTGCTGCTGCTCATCGGGCTGGTCATGGTCTTCTCCGCCTCCTCGATCGAGGCGGCGCTGGCCGACGAACCGGCGTGGGCCCCCGGCGTCAAGCAGCTGGTCCTTGCCTGCATCGGCCTGGGCGCGATGGTGCTCGCGATGCGGCTGCCGGTGGGCCTGGTGCGGCGCTGGTCGCCCATCGCGCTGCTCGTGGTGATCGGCCTGCTGGTGCTGGTGCTCGTCCCGGGCATCGGCCTGGAGCGCAACGGGGCCCGGCAGTGGATCCCGCTGGGCGTCACCGACTTCCAGCCCTCCGAGGCGGGGAAGCTGGTCTTCGCGCTCTGGGGCGCGCACGTCATCGCCCTGCGCGAGCGCTACCTGACGACGAGGTCGCTGCTGGTCCCGGTGCTCCCGGTCTTCGCCCTGCTGTCCTTCCTGCTCATCCTCGAGCCCGACTTCGGCGGGGTGGTGAGCCTGGGCCTGGTGCTCGTCGGCCTGCTGTGGGCCGGCGGGATGCCGATGCGCTGGTTCGGCGCGTTCGCGGCCGTCGCGATCGCGGCGATGGTCGCCATGGTCTGGGCGGCCCCGTACCGGATGGCGCGGATCACCGCGTTCCTCGACCCGTTCGCCGACCCCGACCACACCGGGTTCCAGGCGATCCGCGGCATGTACGCCCTGGCGACGGGCGGCCTCTGGGGGGTCGGCCTGGGCAACAGCAAGATGAAGTGGAACATCCTGCCGGAGGCGGAGTCCGACTACATCTTCGCGATCATCGGCGAGGAGCTGGGCTTCCTCGGCTGCCTGGTGGTCGTCACCCTCTACGGCGTCCTCGCCTACGCCGGCTTCCGCATCGCCCGGCGCTCGGCCGACCGGTTCGTCCAGCTCGCCTGCGTCGCGATCACCGTGTGGCTCATCGGCCAGGCGACCATGAACATGGGGTACGTGGTGGGCCTGCTCCCGGTGACCGGCGTGACCCTCCCGCTGATCTCGGCGGGGGGTACCTCGCTGGTCCTCACCCTCTTCATCGTCGGGCTGCTGGCCCGGTTCGCCCGCTCCGAGCCCGCCGCCATCGAGGCGTTGCGGACCGCCGAGCGCGGCCGCCTCGCCCGGCTGCTCGCCCCCGCCCCGACCGTGGCCGTCGACCAGGTGCGGCCGAGGCGGTCCCCGGCCGACGACGTCCCCGAGCGCCCCGTGGTCGGGGGTGCCCGCACCCTGCTGCACGCCCGCGGCGCCCAGCCCCGCCGGTCCCCGGCGCCCGCCCCGGCGACGCGTGGCGCGGCCCCGGCGCGGCCCCGGCCGGTCTCCCGTGCCGCCACGCCCCTCCGCGAGCCGGCCCGCACCGCCGCTCCCCGGCAGCGGCCGGTCGTCCCGCGCGGTCGTCCGGAGGGTGGGCGATGAGCGCGGTCCGGTCGGTCGTGCTGGCCGGTGGCGGAACCGGTGGGCACATCGAGCCGATGCTCGCCCTGGCTGACGCGCTCCGCCGCCGCGACCCCGCGCTGCGGCTGACCTGCCTGGGCACCGCCCGCGGCATGGAGACCCGGCTCGTCCCCGCGCGCGGCTACGACCTGCGGCTCATCCCGCCCGTGCCGCTGCCCCGCACGCCCACGCCCGACCTGCTCCGGGTGCCCGGCCGGGTGCGCCGGTCGGTGTCGGAGACCCGCGCGGTGCTCGACGACGTCGCCGCCGACGTGGTGGTGGGCTTCGGTGGCTACGTCGCGCTGCCGGCCTACCTCGCCGCGCGGCGGGCGGGGATCCCGACCGTCGTGCACGAGCAGAACGCGCTGCCGGGGCTGGCCAACCGCGTCGGCGCCCGCCTCGCCGCCCGCGTGGCGGTCACCTCGCCCGGCACGCCCCTGCACCGCGGCGAGCACGTCGGCATGCCGCTGCGCCGGGCCATCTCCACCCTGGACCGGGCCGCCCGCCGGGCCGAGGCCCGGGCGGAGTTCGGTCTGGACCCCGAACGGCCGACCCTGCTGGTCTTCGGCGGGTCCCAGGGGGCGGCGTCGCTGAACCGCGCTGCCGTCGCCGCCGCCGGCGCGCTGACCGAGGCGGGGGTGCAGGTGCTGCACGCCCGGGGGCCGAAGAACACCGACGTCGCCGTCCCGGCCCGCGCGGCCGGGCAGGCGCCGTACGTCGTCGTCGACTACCTGGAGCGGATGGACCTCGCCTACGCCGCCGCCGACCTGGCGCTGTGCCGGTCGGGGGCGGTGACCGTGGCCGAGCTCTCGGCCGTGGGCCTGCCGGCCGCGTTCGTCCCGCTGCCGATCGGCAACGGCGAGCAGCGGCGGAACGCCCTGCCGGTGATCGAGGCCGGCGGGGGGCTCCTGGTGGAGGACGCCGACCTCGACGCCGCCTGGATCAGCGACACCCTCCTGCCGCTGCTCACCGACCCCGCGGCGCTGGCCGGCCTGGCCCGGCACGCCGCCGCGGCCGGCGTCCCGGACGCCGACGAACGGCTGGCCGACATCGTCTGCGAGGTGGCGGGGTCGTGAGCGCGCAGGCGGTCGCCGACTGGACCGGTCCGGTGCCCTCCCTGCCGGAGCTGGGAGCCGTGCACTTCATCGGCATCGGTGGGGCGGGCATGAGCGGGATCGCGCGCATCCTGCTCGCCCGCGGCGTGCCGGTGTCGGGCTCCGACCGGCGGGACGGGCCCACGCTGCTGGCGCTGCGCGCCCTGGGTGCGCGGGTCGAGGTCGGCCACGACGGCGCGCACGTGGGGGAGGCCGACACCGTGGTGGTCTCCACGGCGATCCGGGCCGACAACCCCGAGCTCGTCGCCGCCCGGGAGCGCGGGCTGCGCGTGCTGCCGCGCGCCGTCGCCCTGGCCGCGGTGATGGCCGGGCGGCGCAGCATCGCGGTGGCGGGCACGCACGGGAAGACCTCGACCACCTCGATGCTCACCGTCGCCGTCCAGGCGTGCGGCGTCGACGCCTCCTTCGCCATCGGCGGCAACCTCAACGAGTCCGGCAGCAACGCCCACGCGGGGGAGGGCGACGTCTTCGTCGCCGAGGCCGACGAGAGCGACCGCTCCTTCCTCCTGCTCTCGCCCTTCGCCGGCATCGTCACCAACGTCGAGGCCGACCACCTCGACAACTACGGCGACCTCGCTGCCGTGGAGGCGGCGTTCGACCGGTTCCTGCAGACCGTGGACCCCGCCGGCTTCGTGGTCCTCTGCGCCGACGACCCGGGCGCCGCGCGGCTCGCGTCGGTCCCCGGCCCCGCACGGGTGCGCACCTACGGCACCGCCGCGGACGCCGACCTGCGGCTGCTCGACCTCGAGGTGGGCCGCGAGCACACGGCCTACACGGCGGTGCTGGACGGCGCCGTGCTCGGCCGGGTGCAGATCCGGGTGCCGGGTGAGCACATGGCGCGCAACAGCGCGGCGGCGCTGCTCGCCGGGCTGGAGCTCGGGCTGCCCGCGCGCGGTCTGGTGGACGGGCTGGCGCGGTTCGGCGGGGTGCACCGGCGGTTCGAGCTCAAGGGGACCGCCGGCGGGGTGCGGGTCTACGACGACTACGCCCACCACCCCACCGAGGTCGCCGCGCAGCTGCGCGCGGCCCGTGCTGTGGCGGGCGACGGTCGGCTCGTCGTCGCCTTCCAGCCGCACCTCTACAGCCGGACCCAGGAGTTCGCCGAGGGGTTCGGCGCGGCGCTGGGCCTCGCCGACGAGGTCGTGGTCATGGACGTCTACGGCGCGCGGGAGGACCCCGTGCCCGGGGTCACCGGCGCGATGGTGGCCGACGCCGTCCCGCTGCCCGCCGAGCACGTGCACTTCGAGCCGTCCTGGTCGGCCGCCGGGCCGGCGCTGGCCGCGCGCGCCCGTCCGGGCGACCTGGTGATGACGATGGGGGCCGGCGACGTCTCCATGGTGGGTCCCGAGGTGCTCGACGCGCTGCGCGCCGCGGAGGGTCCGGCCGGGAGGGACGACGCGGCGGACGCCGGACGGTGAACCGCACCGGCAGCACCACGAGCGACCGCACCCGCCGCACCCGCGGTCCGGCCGAGCGCCGCGCCGCCGACCGCCGGGGTGCCCGGGTCGCCCCCCTGCCCGACCGCCGCCCGCCCCGGCGCCGCAGCCGCCACCGGCGCGTCCTCCAGGCCGCGGCCGCGCTGACCGTCGTCGCGGGGATCTCCTGGTTGCTCTGGCTCGGCCCGTGGCTCGCCGTCCGCACCGTGCAGGTCGACGGGACGGCGACCCTGACGCCCGACGGGGTGCTGGAGGTCGCGCAGGTGCCCGAGGGGGTGCCCCTGCTGCGCGTCGACCTCGGGGCGGTGGAGCAGCGGGTGGCCCGGCTGCCGCAGGTCCGCGACGTGCAGGCGGCCCGGGGGTGGCCCGACCGGATCGTGATCACCGTCGCCGAGCGCGTGCCCGTCGCGGTCGTCGGCCCGCCCGGCCGGCGGTCGCTGGTCGACGCCGAGGGGATCCTGTTCGACACCGTCACCGGGAGCGCGCCGCGCGGAGTGGTGCCGCTGACCGTCGACGACCCGGCGCCGGACGACCCGGCCACCCTGGCCGGGCTCGCCGCCATCCGCGCCCTGCCCGGGCCGCTGCGCGAGGACGTCGTCGAGGTCGCCGCGCCCGGACCGCAGTCGATCACGCTCACCATGGCCGACGGCACCGAGGTGGTGTGGGGCGGCGCAGAGGAGTCGGCCACCAAGGGCGAGGTCCTCGTCGCCCTGCTCGACCGGATCGCCGGCGGGGAGCTGGAGCCGGCCGGGCTCATCGACGTCAGCGCCCCCGACGCCGTCGTCCTGCGCTGACCCCGGCGCACCCGCCCCGGTGGCGGACCGTGGCCGCACGCGTGCGGACCGGCTCGGGGAAGTGGTCGCCCGGACACGCCGGTCGCCGCGACACGCCCGACACGCGCTCCGGCCGCAGATCTTTCTTCGCACCCGCTGCGGCCGTCCCTGCATCACGGGATGAGACGTTTCCGGGGCGAGTCGTCACGGTCAGTGGTGCGGATGTGACCAAAGGGTCGTCCGGGTCTGGTGCGATCCGGGCCCACCGACACGCCGACCCCGTGAGGGTGCTTGTAGCGCCTCTCGGCGCGCACCTAACTTCATCCACGTCGACCGAGTTGACATAACTGTAAGGCTGAACTTGAGGATGAGGGTCCAGTTGGGGAGCGCCGCATGACACCTCCGCACAACTATCTAGCGGTCATCAAGGTCGTCGGCATCGGCGGCGGCGGGGTGAACGCGGTCAACCGCATGATCGAAGTCGGCCTCAAGGGGGTCGAGTTCATCGCGATCAACACCGATGCCCAGGCGCTGCTGATGAGCGACGCCGACGTCAAGCTCGACGTCGGCCGCGAGCTCACGCGCGGGCTCGGTGCCGGCGCGCAGCCCGACGTCGGCCGGCAGGCCGCCGAGGACCACCGCGAGGAGATCGAGGAGGTGCTCAAGGGCGCCGACATGGTCTTCGTGACCGCGGGCGAGGGTGGTGGCACCGGTACCGGCGGCGCGCCCGTCGTGGCCTCGATCGCCCGCAAGCTGGGCGCGCTGACCATCGGCGTCGTCACCCGTCCTTTCTCCTTCGAGGGCAAGCGGCGCGCGGTGCAGGCCGAGTCGGGCATCGAGGAGCTGCGCAACGAGTGCGACACGCTCATCGTCATCCCGAACGACCGGCTGCTGCAGCTGGGCGACCGGAACGTCAGCGTCATGGATGCCTTCCGCACCGCCGACCAGGTGCTGCTGAGCGGTGTCCAGGGCATCACCGACCTGATCACCACGCCCGGCCTGATCAACCTGGACTTCGCCGACGTCAAGTCGGTCATGTCCGGGGCGGGGTCGGCGCTGATGGGCATCGGCAGCGCGCGCGGCGACAACCGCGCGCTGCTCGCCGCCGAGCAGGCGATCGCCAGCCCGCTGCTGGAGGCCTCGATGGAGGGCGCCCACGGCGTGCTGCTGTCGATCTCCGGTGGGTCGGACCTGGGGCTGTTCGAGATCAACGAGGCCGCCTCGCTGGTCTCGGACGCGGCGCACCCCGACGCCAACATCATCTTCGGTGCCGTCATCGACGACGCCCTGGGTGACGAGGTGCGGGTGACCGTCATCGCCGCCGGCTTCGACGGCGGACGGCCCAACACGCGCAAGGACGGCGCTGCGACCACCGGGTCGCCGCAGCCGCCGGTCTCCACCGGGGCCGCCTCGCCGTTCGCCGCGCACCGGCGTCCGGTGGCCGCACCCCCGGTCGCCACCACGCCGCCGCCGGCGGCCGCACCGGCTCCCGCCCCGGCGCCGGCGGCTCAGCCGGTGACGGGGGAGCGGCTCGCGCAGCAGGCCCCGTCGGCCTCGGGTGGGCGACCGGGTACCGGGGGCGGTCTCACGGTGCCCCCGCTGCCGCCCATCCAGGGCTCGTCGACCAACGGCCGCCGGCCCCTGTCGAACGAGGACTTCGAGGAAGAGCTGGACATCCCCGAGTTCCTCAAGGGCTGAAGGACCCTGCTGCCCCCCGCCCGTCGCGGGCTCAGGGCGGGGTGCTGCAGCAGGGCCGTTCCGCGGGCTCGCCAGGCCGTAGTCTGACGCCCGATGCATACGAATCCGGCCGCTCCGTCGGCGGTGCGACCTCGCAGGGTCGTCACCGACCGGCGGGGCGGCCGTTCCCGTTCCCCCTACGACTCCTTCAACCTGGGCTCCCACGTCGGTGACGACCCCGCCGACGTCGCCGCGAACCGGGCCCGCGTGGCGCGGGAGCTCGGCGTGGGGGAGGACCGCCTGGTCTGGATGGACCAGGTGCACGGCACCGGCGTCGCGGTCGTCGACGGGCCGCAGGCCGGGCCCGTCCCCGGGACCGATGCGCTGGTCACCGCGACCCCGGGCCTGGTGCTGGCCGTGCTGGCCGCCGACTGCGTGCCCGTCCTGCTGGCCGACCACGAGACCGGTGTCGTCGCCGCCGTCCACGCCGGCCGCGAAGGAGTTCGCCAGGGCGTGCTGCCGGCGGCGCTGTCGGCCATGGCGAGCCTGGGCGCCCGCGCGCGGAACGTGACCGCGTTGCTGGGCCCCGCCGTCTGCGGAGCCTGCTACGAGGTCCCCGGGGAGATGCAGCGCGAGGTGGCGCGGGAGGCGCCGGCCGCAGCGGTGACCACCCGGGCCGGCACGCCGGGCCTGGACCTGCGGGCCGGTGTCGAGGACGTCCTCCGTCGCGCCGGCATCCCGGAGGTCGTCCAGGACCCGCGCTGCACCGTCGAGGACCGCACCCTCTTCTCCCACCGCCGTGACGGCGTCACCGGCCGTCAGGCGGGCCTCGTCTGGCTCGAGTGAGGGCCACCCTTCCCCCGGCACCTCGCAGGCCCGGCGCGGGGGCCTGGAGGGTGGTTGTTCCGGCCCGTCACCAGGGGGGACGATCCAGGTCGTGAGCCCGCTCGCCGAGAACCTGCGTGCCGTCCGCGCCCGCATCGACCGGGCCGCGCGGGCCGCCGGGCGCGACCCCGCGACGGTGCAGCTGCTCGCGGTCAGCAAGACCTGGCCCGCCGCCGATGTCCGCGCGCTCGCCGCGCTGGGGCAGCGCGACTTCGGTGAGAACCGGGTCCAGGAGCTCCTGGGCAAGGCGGGGGAGCTCGCCGACGCCGGCGTGCGCTGGCACTTCGTCGGCCAGCTGCAGCGGAATAAGGCCGCCGCCGTGGCCCGCACCGGCGCCGTCGTGCACTCCCTGGACCGCGCGCCCCTCGCCGCCACGCTGGACCGCGCCGGCCAAGAGGCGGGCCGCCCGGTCGACGTGCTCGTCCAGGTCGACCTCGGCGGGCCCGAGGGGGAGGCCGCCGCGCGCGGCGGGGCGACGCCGGAGGAGGTCCCCGCGCTCGCCGACGTGGTGGCCGCGGCGGCCGGGCTGCGGCTGCGCGGCGTCATGGCCGTCGCGCCGCGGGGCGAGCAGGCGGGGCCCGCCTTCGACCGGCTGGCGCGGGTGGCCGAGCGGCTGCGCGCCGACCACCCCGGGGCGGTCGAGATCTCCGCGGGCATGAGCGGGGACCTCGAGGAGGCGGTCGCGGCGGGCGCGACGATCGTGCGTGTCGGAACCGCGTTGTTCGGCGCGCGCCCCCTACCCTGCGGTGAGTTCGAGGAACACCAGCCACGCGAGTCACAGCAGTCACACGAGCCGCGCGAGCACCGGGCGGACGGGGGCGACGTGACGACGACCGTGCAGACGCGACGCTGAGGACACCAGCAGAGGGGGAGGTCCGATGGCCGGAGCCATGCGGAGGATGGGGATCTACCTGGGGCTCGTCGAGGACGACGATCTCCGTGGCTACGGCCGGTACGACGCCCGCCCGTCGGACGAGCTCGAGCACGACCGTCGCTACGGCCGCTACGACCAGGACCGCTACGGCGAGAACTTCGCCGACCGCGGCTACGCCGACGACTACGCCGACGACGAGTACGCCGACGACGAGGTCGCCGAGGTGCCCGCCGCCCGTGACCCCGAGCCCCTGTCGGTGCGCCGGGTCCAGGCCCGCCCGCTCGGCCTCGCGCCGACCGGCGCGGCTGCCGGGTCGACCGGCTCCCGTGTCCTGAGCACCACCAGCGGCCCCGTCGCCGCGGCCGGCCTGGCCGTGCGCGAGCCGGTCGTGGCCCCCGAACCCGAGCCAGAGGCGGCACCCGCACCCGTGGCCAAGAGCTACCAGGTCGTCACGCTCCACCCGCGCACCTACAACGAGGCGCGCACCATCGGTGAGCGGTTCCGCGACGGCATGCCGGTCATCATGAACCTGACCGAGATGGACGACGCCGACGCCAAGCGCCTCGTCGACTTCGCTGCGGGACTGAGCTTCGGACTGCGCGGTAGTATCGAGCGCGTCACGGCGAAGGTGTTCCTGCTCAGTCCGCAGGACGTCGCCGTCACCGCTGAGGACAAGGCGAAGATCCGCGAGGGCGGGTTCTCCCAGAAGTCCTGAGCGGCGCGCAGTGGAGTCGGCACCCGGTGGTGCCCTGATCGAGCGGGGCCCGTGTCTCTTTTCTGGCAGATCGTCTCGTCGGTGCTGCTCGTCTTCCTCGTGCTGCTCTTCGCGCGGTTCGTCGTCGACTGGGTGATGGTGCTGGCGCGCAGCTGGCGTCCGTCGGGCGCGGTCGCGGCCGGTCTGGAGATCGTCTACTCGACCACCGATCCACCGCTGAAGGCCGTGCGGAAGGTCATCCCGCCGTTGAACCTGGGGTCCATCCGACTGGACCTCGGGTTTATGGTGCTGCTGATCGCCGTGGTGGTCCTCCGGAACATCACGCTCGCACTCGCATGACCGCTGAAGCCCCTGGGGTCCAGAGCCGTGGGACGGTGGCGTTCCGTCGCCGCCCCACGACGCCCCTGTTCCCGCCGTCCGACCTGAGGTGACCTGAAGATGCCACTCACGCCTGCCGACGTGCACAACGTCGTCTTCAAGAAGCCGCCCATCGGCAAGCGGGGCTACGACGAGGACGAGGTCGACGCCTTCCTCGACGTGGTGGAGGCCGAGCTGGCCCGCCTGATCGAGGAGAACAACGAGCTGCGCTCCAGCGTCGGCCGCGCCGGCGCGCGTGCCGAGGAGCGGCCCGAGCCGCCGACCCCCGCCCCGGCACCGGCGCCGCAGGCCGCGCCCGCGCCGCCGGTCCAGCCCCGGGAGGACGACAGCGCCCGTGCCTCCCGGATGCTGGCGCTGGCCACCGAGACGGCCGACCGGTACGTCAACGAGGCGAAGACGCAGTCCGAGCAGATGCTCTCCGGCGCCAAGACCAACAGCGAGCGCTTGATGTCCGAGGCCCGGGCCAAGAGCGAGCAGATGGTCGCCGAGGCCAAGCACCGCGCGGACTCCATGATCGGTGACGCGCGCACGCGCGCCGAGACGATGGAGCGCGAGGCCCGCGCCAAGGCCGCCGCGCTCGACCAGGACGCCGAGCGCCGGCACGTCGAGGTCATGGGCGGCCTGGAGGAGAAGCGCACCAGCCTGGAGCGGAAGATCGAGGAGCTGCGCACGTTCGAGCGCGAGTACCGCACCCGGCTGCGGTCCTACCTCGAGTCGCACCTGCGCGACCTGGACAGCCGCGGCTCGGCCGAGCCCGCCGCCGCCGGCCGGCAGAACCAGCACGCCAGCGCCTGAGCCGGCGCACCACGAAGGCCCCGGACCTCTCGGTCCGGGGCCTTCGTGCTGGAACGGCCTCGTTCAGGGGCCCGGTGCGAGCGTGCGAGTGCCGGGGAGCAGGAGGTCCTTCACCCCTTGACGCTCCCGGCGAGCAGGCCGCGCACGAAGTAGCGCTGCAGCGCCAGGAACACGATCAGCGGCAGGATGATGGAGACGAACGCGCCCGCCGCGAGCAGGTACCAGTCCGACCCGCGGGTGCCCACCATGTCGGCCAGCCGCACGGTGAGCGGGGCGACGTCCTGTGCCCCACCGGCGAAGGTGAGGGCGACGAGCAGGTCGTTCCACACCCACAGGAACTGGAAGACGGCGAACGCCGCGATGGCCGGGGTGAGCAGCGGCAGCAGCACCTGGAAGAAGATCTTCACGTGCCCCGCGCCGTCCATGCGGGCGGCCTCGACGAGCGAGGGCGGGATCTCCTTCATGAAGTTGTGCAGCAGGAAGATCGCCAGGGGCAGGGCGAAGATCGCGTGCGACAGCCAGATGGTCCAGAACGACCCGGCCAGCCCGCCGTCGACGTACAGGCTCAGCAGCGGGATCAGCGTCACCTGGATCGGGACGACCTGCAGCGAGAAGACGGCGACGAACAGGATGTTGCGGCCCTTGAACTGCACCCAGGCGAACGCGTAGGCCGCCAGCAGGGCCAGGGTGATCGGGATGACCACCGCCGGCAGGGTGATGACCAGCGAGTTGACGAACAGCGACGCGAAGTCGGTGCCGCCGTAGAGGACCTGGTTGTAGTTGTCGAGGGTGAACTCCGGGTTCGTGAACGCCGTCCACCAGCCGGAGCGGCGGATGTCGAGCTCCGGCCGGAAGGAGGTGACCAGCAGGCCCAGGATCGGCACGGTCCAAAGGACGGCGATGACGATCGCGATCATCGACGCGGCCGGGGAGGTGAGCCGCTTCTTGGCCCGGGCCGCACGGGTGTGCGTCCGCCCGCGGGTGTCCACCTCCCCGGGTACCGGGGCCATGACGGGGGTCGTGGTGGTCATCGGACCTCCTCGGCCAGGCGCAGCTGGCGGACGTTGTAGGCGATGATCGGGATGACCAGCAGGAAGAGCAGCACCGCCAGGGCGGCGCCGAGGCCGAAGTTGAACTGGCGGAAGGCCTGCGTGTAGAACTCGTTGGCCACGACGCTGGTGCCGAAGTTGCCGCCGGTCATCGTCCGCACGACGTCGAAGACCTTGAGCGTGACGATCGCGATCGTGGTGAGCACGACCACGAGGGCCGGGCGGATGCTGGGCACGGTGACGTAGCGGAACATCTGCAGGCCACCGACGCCGTCGAGCCGCGCCGCCTCGACGATGTCGTCGGGGATCGCCTTGATCGCCGCGGAGAGCACCGTCATGGCGAACCCGGCCTGGATCCAGATCATCACGACGATGAGGAAGAAGGTGTTCGCGGGCGCGGTCAGCAGGAACTGCTGGGGCTCGAAGCCCAACGAGACCAGAAGCTGGTTCAGCAGGCCGATCTGGTTCACCCCCGGCTGGTCGGGGCGGAACTCGTAGACGAACTTCCAGATGACGCCGGCCGCCACCATGGAGATCGCCATGGGCAGGAAGATCAGCGCCTTGGCCAGGGACTCGAAGCGGGTGCGGTCGACCAGGTAGGCGTAGACCAGCCCGAGGGTGGTGGTGACGACGGGGACCACGAGCACCCAGAGCACGGTGTTGACCAGGACGGTCTGGAAGTTGTCCTCGGTGAAGACCGTCGCGTAGTTCTCCAGGCCGACGAACTCCGAGCCGTCCCGGTTGTAGAACGAGCCCCGCACGGTCTCCAGCGCGGGGTACACCAGGCCGACCAGCAGCAGGAGGAACGTGGGGCCGAGGAAACCGGCGACGACCACCCAGGTGGGTACCCGCTTGGGCCGGTCCACGGCGAACAGGATCGCGCCCATCACGACGGCGAACAGCAGGATGGCGACCACCATCAACGCGATCTTGTGCCCTGCGGTGTTCGCCTCCAGGAACCACTCCACCGGTGGTCACCTCCTTCCGACGGTGGATGCCGGGGGACGGCCGCAGCCGTCCCCCGGCATCCGGGGTGAGGGCGTCCGGTCAGCCGTGCGGCTGCCGGGCGCCCGGTGTCACGACCGCGAGGTCAGGACGCCGGCCAGGCCTGCTCGACGTCGGTGAGGACGGCCTCGGTGGGCTTGTCGTTGGCGATCCAGTTGGTCAGCTCGGTCCACAGGCGACCGGCGCCGATCTCGGCCGGCATGAGGTCCGAGCCGTCGAACCGGAACACCGACTCCGGGTCCTGGAACAGCTCGGCGGAGAGCTGGTCCACCGGGGACTCCAGGTTCTCGACGTCCAGGCCGGTGTTGGCGCTGACCCAGCCCGGGCCGGAGACCTGGGCCTTGATGTTGGCCCACTCCGGGGAGGAGAGGTAGGTCTGGAACGCCTGGGTGGCCGGGTCGTCGTTGAACGCCGCGGTGAACTCGCCGCCCCCGAGGACGGGCGCGGACTCGCCCTCGATGGGCGGCAGCGGGAAGGCGAAGACGTCGCCGTCCGGGCCGACCTCGGTGCCCTCCGGCCAGTTGGCCTGGTAGAAGGACGCCTGGCGGTGCATCCAGCAGCTGCCGTCGAGGATGGGCAGACCGGCGTCACCGAACTCGGTGGACGCGATCGACTGCACCTCGCCGAGGCCGCCGTTGACGAACTCGGGGTTCTTGAGGATCTCGCCGACGGTGTTCAGCGCCTCGACGATCTGGGGGTCGTTGAACGGGATCTCGTGGTTGACCCACTGGTCGTAGACCTCGGGGCCGGCGGTGCGGAGGACGACGTCCTCGAGCCAGTCGGTGGCCGGCCAGCCGGTGGCGTCACCGGAGCCGATGCCCGCGCACCACGGCTTGGCGCCGGTGGCGGCGATCTCCTCGGAGAGGGCGATCATCTCGTCCCAGGTCTGCGGGACCTCGTAGCCGGCCTCCTCGAACGCCGCGGGCGAGTACCAGACGAAGGACTTGGCGTTGGCGCCCAGCGGCGCGGCGTAGAACTCGCCGTCGACGCTGCCGTACTCCTTCCAGCTCTCGTCCCAGTACTCGTCGACGTTCGCCTCGGTCTGCTCCGGGGCGGCCACGACGTCGCCGGAGCGGACGAGGTTGGCCAGCAGACCCGGCTGCGGGATGAAGGCGATGTCGGGGGCGTTGCCGCTCTGGGTGCGGACGACGAGCTGCGCCTCGAACTCGCGGGAGCCCTCGTACTGGACGTCGACGCCGGTGCACTCCTCGAAGGGCACGTACGAGTCGATGTGCGGCTGGTCCTCGGGGTCGACGATCGAGGTGTAGACGGAGACCGTCTCGCCCTCCAGGTCGCCGAACTCCTCGTAGGGCGCGCAGTCGATCTCCGTGTCGGCGGCCGCCGCGCCGCCGCCACCGCCGTCGACCTGGTCCGCGCCGCACCCGGTGAGCAGGAGCGTCAGCCCCAGCCCGCCGGCCACTGCCGCTGCCCCGCGGCCTCTCGCGCGCTTGCTCATGTGGTCCCTCCAAAGTCCTGCGGCTCCGTCGCCGCATCGTGTGACTGCGAGCTCGGCACCCGGTCCAGGGCCCGGCCCGTCACATCCGTGCGGCGAGGTTAGCCGCGCGGAAGACCCCCTGCGGCAACGTTGCCGTAACAGTTGTGCAGGATCCGAGCGGTTGTGCACGTCCGGGTGACTGCGCGCCGCGGAGCATATGGGAGCGCTCCCACGGCGGCTCGCCGCCGACCCACGATCGGGGGACGTCCCGTCCGCCGCCCGGTGACCCGGTCGGGCACGTCGTCGGCGCCGTGGTGGTCCAGGCGGCCACCGCCGTGCCACAGTGACGGCACCGTTCGGCGCAGGAAGGGACCCATGGCCGCCATCACGTTCGACCACGCCACGCTCGTCTACCCGGGGGCGACCCGCCCGTCGGTCGACGCGCTGGACCTGCAGATCGCCGACGGCGAGTTCCTCGTGCTGGTCGGCCCGTCCGGCTGCGGCAAGTCGACGTCGCTGCGGATGCTCGCCGGCCTGGAAGAGGTCACCGACGGCCGGATCTGCGTGGGTGAGCGGGACGTGACCCACCTGCCGCCGAAGGACAGGGACATCGCCATGGTGTTCCAGAACTACGCGCTCTACCCGCACATGACGGTCGCCGAGAACATGGGGTTCGCCCTCAAGATCGCCGGCGTCTCCAAGGAGGAGCGGGCGACCCGCGTCCAGGAGGCCGCCCGCATCCTCGACCTCGAGCCCTATCTCGACCGCAAGCCCAAGGCGCTCTCCGGCGGCCAGCGGCAGCGGGTCGCGATGGGCCGGGCCATCGTGCGCCAGCCCCAGGTCTTCCTGATGGACGAGCCGCTGTCCAACCTCGACGCCAAGCTGCGCGTGCAGACCCGCACCGAGATCGCCGCCCTGCAGCGCCGGCTCGGGGTGACGACGGTGTACGTCACCCACGACCAGGTCGAGGCCATGACGATGGGCGACCGGGTCGCCGTGCTCAGCGAGGGGGTGCTGCAGCAGGTCGACACGCCCCGCAACCTCTACGACAGGCCGGCGAACGTGTTCGTCGCCGGCTTCATCGGCTCGCCGGCGATGAACCTGGTCCCGGTGACGCTGACCGACGGTGGGGCGCAGGTCGGCGGGCAGGCGGTCCCGCTGCCGCGCGAGGCGCTCTCCACCATCGCCCGCGAGGGCGGCACCACCGCCACCCTGGGGTTCCGGCCGGAGTCCGTCGAGTTCGTCGCCGCGGGTCAGGGCATCCCCGTCGAGGTCCTCATCGTGGAGGAGCTCGGCTCCGACGCGTTCGCCTACGGCCGGCTGGCCACCGCGGTGGAGGGGCTCGACGACCAGAAGCAGATCGTGCTGCGCGCCGACCCCCGTCGCCCACCGGCGAAGGGCGAGGTCGTGCACGCGGCCATCCGGCCGGGGGAGGCCCACCTCTTCTCCGCGGAGACGGGGCTGCGGGTCACCGAGACCCCGGTCTGACCCCCGCGCCGCTCCGGAGCGGCGCGGGCGTCCGAGGGGCGGGTGCGGCGCGGCGCGCCCTACAGTCCCCCCTGTGATCGTGATCGCCGCGCTGCTCGTGCTGCTGGGCCTCGGTCTCTTCGTGGGCGGGCTGCTCACCGGCACGACGGCGCTGTACTGGGCCTGCGTCGGGGCGTGCGTGGTCGCCGCGGCCGTCCTGGTCGTGGCCCGCCGGCAGATCGCGGCGCGCGCCGGGGAGCCGGCGGGCGGCGCGGCCGCGGGGGCCACCGCCTCGGCGGCGGCCACGGGCGTGCCCGCCGCCCCGGCGACCCCCGCGACCACGCCCGACGCCGGGCCGGCGGCGACCGGGCCGGACCTGGCGACCGGCGCGACGGCCGTCCCCCCGGCGACCCCGCCGACCGCCGAGCCGGCCCCGCCGACCGCCGAGCCGGCCCCGGCACCGCCGGTCGAGCACCCGGCCGCGCCGGCTGGGCCTCCGACGGGCGGTCACGCCGCGGTGGGCCGGCCGCGGGAGCTGCGTGAGCTGGGGGAGCCCCCGGTCGAGGAGGTCGAGGTCACCGACCTGCTGATCATCGTGGACCTCACCGACGAGGTGCTGGTGGTCGACGAGCACCCGCGCTACCACGTGCCCGGCTGCGTGCACCTGCAGGGCCACGAGCCGATCCCCCTGCCGCTGGACGAGGCGCGCACCGACGGGTTCACCCCGTGCGGCGCGTGCCGGCCCGACCGCCAGCTCGCCGACCGGGCCCGCGCCCGCAAGGCCCGGGGCGCCTGAGCCCCCCCCGGGCGCCCTACGCGGAGGCCTTGGCCACCCAGAACCGCGAGCCCTCCGGGCCCTCGACGCCGTCCCCGGCCCCCGGGGTGCCCGCGTGGACGGCGACGGCCAGCACCTCGCCGGCCAGCTGCTCGGCGTGCTCGGTGAGCGCCTGCGCCATGACGCCGCCGGCGGTCCAGGACAGCTCGATCCGGTCGCTGACCTCCAGGCCGCTGCCCTTGCGGGCCTCCTGGACCAGGCGGACCGCCTCCCGCACCAGGCCGGCCCGCTCCAGCTCCGGGGTGAGGGCGAGGTCCAGCGCCACGGTGAGCCCGCCGGTGCTCGCCACGGTCCACCCCTCGCGCGGGGTCTCGGTCACGATGAGGTCGCCCTCGGCCAGCGCGACGTCCACGCCGTCGACCTCGACGCTCGCGGTGCCCGACCGGTAGGCGGCCACCAGCGCCGGGGCGTCGGCCGCCGCGACGGCCTTGGCCACCGCCTGCACCTGCTTGCCCAGCCGGCGGCCCACCGATCGGAAGTCGATCTTCACGCTGACGTCGACCAGGTCACCGCCGACCGCGGCGAGCTCGAGCACCTCGGTGACGTTGAGCTCGTCGGCCACCTCGGCCACCAGGTCGCGGGGGAGCGAGGCCCACCCGGGGGCCGCCACGACGGCGCGTGCCAGCGGCTGCCGGGTGCGCACCTTGGCCGACGTGCGGGCGGAGCGGCCCAGCTCCACCAGCCGGCGGACCAGCGCCATCTGCTCGACGAGGGCGTCGTCCAGCGCCGCCTCGTCCACCGCGGGCCACGAGGCCAGGTGCACCGAGTCCGGCGCGTCCGAGCCGGCCAGGCCCGGGACGACCGCCCGTGCCCACACCTCGTCGGTGACGAACGGCGTGAAGGGGGCCATGAGCCGGGTCAGCCCGTCGAGCACCTCGTGCAGGGTGCCCAGCGCCGAGGGGTCGCCGTCCCAGAACCGGCGCCGCGACCGCCGCACGTACCAGTTGGAGAGGTCGTCGACGAACTGGGCCAGCAGCCGCCCGGCGCCCTGGGTGTCGAAGTCCTCCAGCGCCGCGGTGACGTCGCGGGTGACCGCGGCGAGCTCCGCCAGCGCCCAGCGGTCCAGCAGCGGCCGCTCCTCGCGCGCCGGCGCGGGCGCGGCTCCGTCTCCACCCGGCCCACCCCAGCCGTTGGTCTCGGCGTACAGGGTGAAGAAGCTGGCGGTGTTCCAGTAGGTGAGCAGCACCTTCCGGACGACCTCGGACAGCGTCTCGTGCCCCACCCGCCGGGCCGACCAGGGCGAGCCGCCGGCGAGCATGAACCAGCGGACGGCGTCGGCGCCGTGCCGGTCCATCAGCGGGATCGGCTCGAGGATGTTGCCCAGGTGCTTGCTCATCTTCCGGCCGTCCTCGGCCAGGATGTGGCCCAGGCAGAGCACGTTCTCGTAGGAGCTCCGCTCGAACACCAGCGTGCCGACGGCCATCAGCGTGTAGAACCAGCCGCGGGTCTGGTCGATCGCCTCGCAGATGAACTGCGCCGGGTACGCGGCCTGGAACTCCTCCTGGTTGCGGTGCGGGGCGCCCCATTGGGCGAAGGGCATCGACCCGGAGTCGTACCAGGCGTCGATCACCTGACGGACCCGGCGGTACGTGCCCTCCTCACCGGGCAGCGTGAACGTGACCTCGTCGATGAACGGCCGGTGCGGGTCGAGGTCGGACAGGTCGCGGCCGGTCAGCTCGGAGAGCTCGGCCAGCGAGCCGACGGCGACCATCCGCGACGGGTCGGCGTCGTTGCGCCAGATCGGCAGCGGCGTGCCCCAGTACCGGTCGCGGGACAGCGCCCAGTCGACGTTGTTGTGCAGCCAGTCGCCGTAGCGGCCGGTCTTGATGCTCTCGGGGTACCAGTTGGTCCTCGCGTTCTCGGCGAGCAGCTGGTCCTTGATCTGGCTGGTGCGGATGTACCAGGACGGCTGCGCGTAGTACATGAGCGGCGTGTGGCAGCGCCAGCAGTGCGGGTAGGTGTGCTCGTACCGGATCTCGCGGAAGAGCACGCCGCGGCTCGTCAGGTCCTCGACGAGGGCGGGGTCGGCGGCCTTGAAGAAGTGGCCCCCCACGAGCGGCACCTCGGTGAGGAAGTGCCCGGTGGCGTCGATCGGGTTCACCACGGGCAGGCCGTAGCCGCGGCAGACGGCGAGGTCGTCGGCGCCGAAGGCGGGGGACTGGTGCACCAGGCCGGTGCCGTCGTCGGTGGTCACGTAGTCGGCCAGGACGACGAAGTGCGCGTCGCCCTCGGGGAACTCCACCAGCTCGAACGGCCGCTGGTAGTGGGTGCGCTCCCACTCCCGGCCCGGCGCCCGGCCGAGCACCTCGGCGTCCTCACCGAGGACGGCGGCCAGCAGCGGCTCGGCCAGCACCACCGGGACGTCGTCGCTACCGGCGGCGCGGGCGACGACGTAGGCGACGTCGGGGTGCACGGCGACGGCGGTGTTGCTGGGCAGCGTCCACGGCGTCGTCGTCCAGACGAGCAGGTCGGCCTTGCCGGCCCACGCGCCGTCGGTGATGGGCAGTCGCACGTACACCGAGGGGTCGGTGATGGTCTCGTACCCCTGGGCGACCTCGTGGTCGGAGAGACCGGTGCCGCAGCGCGGGCAGTAGGGGGCGACCCGGTGGTCCTCGACCAGCAGGCCCTTCTCGAAGACCTGCTTGAGCGACCACCAGACGCTCTCGATGTAGGCCGGGTCCATCGTCCAGTAGGCGGTGGACATGTCGACCCAGTAGCCCATGCGGTGGGTCAGCTCGGTGAAGGCGTCGACGTGGCGCTCCACCGAGGCGCGGCAACGGGCGTTGAACTCCGCGATGCCGAAGCGCTCAATGTCGGGCTTGCCGGCGAAGCCGAGCTCCTGCTCGACGGCGATCTCGACCGGCAGGCCGTGGCAGTCCCAGCCGGCGCGGCGGGGCACGTGCCAGCCCTGCATCGTCTTGAACCGGGGGAAGACGTCCTTGAACGCGCGCGCCTCGATGTGGTGGGTGCCGGGGCGGCCGTTCGCGGTCGGCGGCCCCTCGTAGAAGTTCCACTGCGGGCGGCCCTGCGAGGCCTCCAGCGACCGGTCGAAGACCTTCTCGCTCTCCCAGCGTTCGAGGATGCGGTGCTCGAGGGCGGGGAGGTCGACCTGCGGGGGCAGCGCGGCGAAGGGACCGGTGGGAGCACTCACGGCAGCCATTCTCCCCGAACCGGCAAACACACCTCCGGTGGGGAACCCGACGCCTCCGGCGGCGCCCGGCCCGACCGGTCCGGGGGCGCGTCCCCGGGTGCCCCCGACCCGCCGTCCGCCTGCACCCGCGGGGGTCGGCACGGCGGTGCGGAAGACTGCCCCCATGGGGCGGGCACGGTGAACACCACGGTCACCGTCGCCCTCGCCCTGGGCGCCGGGGTCGTGCTCCTCGCGGCCGTGGCGCTGCGCCTGGCCGACCGGATCGGGCTGCCCAGCCTGCTGCTGTACCTGGCCATCGGCGTGGTGCTCGGGGAGAGCGGGCTCGGCATCCAGTTCGACGACGCCGAGCTCACCCAGACCCTCGGCGTCGCCGCGCTGGTCGTCATCCTGGCCGAGGGTGGGCTGACCACCCGGTGGGCCGACGTCCGCCGCGCGATCGGCCCCGGGCTCAGCCTCGCCACCGTCGGCGTCGCGGTGAGCGTGGTGGTCACGGCGGGGATCACGGTGTGGCTGCTGGAGGCGTCCTGGGGCTTCGCGCTCCTGCTGGCCGCGGTCATCGGCTCGACGGACGCCGCCGCCGTCTTCGCGGCGCTGCGCCGGCTGCCGCTGCCCCGCCGGCTCGCCGCCGCCCTCGAGGCGGAGAGCGGCCTCAACGACGCCCCGGCGATCCTCCTGGTGACGACGCTGGCCGCCGTCCTCACCGACACCGGCGCGGGCGCCTGGTGGCTGATCCTCCTCCAGGTGGGGGCCCAGCTCGTCGGCGGCGCCGTCCTCGGCGTGGTCACCGGGCTCCTGGGGGCCGAGCTGCTGCGGCGGGTGGCGCTCCCGCTGGCCGGCTTCTACCCGCTCGCGACGCTCTCGCTCTGCGTGCTCGCCTACGCGACCGCGACGCTGGCGTGGACCTCCGGGATCGTCGCGGTGTACCTGTGCGGCGTCGTGCTGGGCAACGTCGCGCTGCCGCACCGGACGGCGAGCATCGGCTTCGCCGAGGGCATGGCGTCCCTGGCCCAGATCGGGCTCTTCGTCCTGCTGGGCCTGCTGGTCTCGCCGCCCCGGTTGCTCGACGCCCTGGTCCCGGCCCTCGTCGTCGGAGGCGCCCTGCTGCTGGTGGCCCGGCCCCTCTCGGTGCTGCTGTCGCTGGTGTGGTTCCGGTGGCCGTTGTCCCAGCAGGCCTTCGTGTCGTGGGCCGGGCTCCGGGGGGCCGTGCCCATCGTCCTCGCGACGTTCCCCGTGACGGCGGGGGTGCCGGGCGCGGCGCGGATCTTCGACACCGTGTTCGTGCTGGTCGTCGTCTTCACGCTCGTGCAGGGCTGGTCCCTGCCCTGGGTGGCCCGGCGGTTGCGCATCGGGGCGCCGATCGCACCGCGGGAGATCCAGGTGGAGGCGGCGCCCCTGGAGGAGCTCGACGCCGAGCTGATGCAGATGCGGGTGCCGGAGGGGTCCCGCCTGCACGGCGTCTACCTGCCCGAGCTGCGGCTGCCCGAGGACGCCGCCGTGGTGCTCATCGTGCGGGACGGCCGGGCCTTCGTGCCGGACAGCACGACGCGGCTGATGCGCGGCGACCAGGCGCTGCTGGTGTCGGCCCGCGCCTCGCGGGCCGAGGCCGAGCGGCGGCTGCGGGCGGTCAGCCGTGCCGGCCGGCTGGCCATGTGGCGTGGGGAGGACGGCCGCCCCGACGTCACCGACTGACGCACGACCACCTTTCCCTGCGACGCACGTCCCCTGGCGGGTTGCCGTTCCAGCACGTCACCGGGTCTCCGGCGTGGGATCGTGGCGGCAGCACCCTGACTTCCCTCCCGGAGCGCCCCATGCGGTACCTGTTCCGACCACCGGCCACCGATGCGGCCGGGTTGCTGTCGCTGCCGTGGGAACAGCCGCTGGAGGAGTGGGACGAGGACCTGCTGCTCGACGTCCCCTCGCGCGGCATCTCCCGGCACGTCGTCCGCTTCGTCGCCGCCGAGGACCGGGTCTACGCGCTCAAGGAGATCGACGAGCGGCTGGCCCGGCACGAGTACGCGCTGCTCGCCCAGTTCGAGAGCGAGGGGTTGCCGACGGTCTCCGTGCTCGGCATCTGCATCGACCGGCCCGACGAGCAGCCGGCGATCCTGGTCACCCGGTACCTCGAGTACTCGATGTCCTACCGGTGGCTGTTCTCCGGCCGGCGCGGCGGCCAGTCGGCCGAGCAGCTGCTCGACACCATGGTCGTGCTGCTGGTGCGGCTCCACCTGGCCGGCGTCTTCTGGGGCGACTGCTCGCTCTCCAACACCCTCTTCCGCCTCGACGCCGGCGCCTTCGCCGCCTACCTGGTGGACGCGGAGACCGTCGAGCGCCACCCGCGGCTCTCACCGGGGCAGCGCCGCTACGACGTCGACCTCGCCCGGGAGCGCGTCGGCGCCGAGCTGCTCGACCTGCAGTTCGGCGGCCTGCTGCCCGAGGGGATCGACCCGGTCGAGGTGGCCGAGAGCCTGCCCCCCCGGTACGAGCTGCTCTGGGAGGAGGTCACCCGCGAGGAGGTCTTCCGCACCGACGAGCAGCGCTACCGCGTGGCCGAGCGCCTGCAGCGGCTCAACGAGCTCGGCTTCGACGTCGGTGAGGTGGAGCTCCGCACGACCGACGAGGGCACCCGGCTGCGCGTGCACACCCGGGTGGCCGAGCCCGGGCACAACCGCCGGGAGCTGTTCCGCCTCACCGGGCTGGAGGTCCAGGAGCGGCAGGCCCAGCGGCTGCTGAACGACGTCCGGGCCTTCCGCGCCTATCTGGAGCAGAAGTCGGGTCAGCCGGTGCCCGAGACGATCGCCGGCCACCGCTGGCTGGCCGAGGTGTACCAGCCGGTCGTCGACGCCATCCCCGAGCACCTGCGCGGCCGGCTCGAGCCGGCCGAGGTCTTCCACGAGGTCCTCGAGCACCGGTGGTTCCTGTCGGAGAAGGCCGGCCGCGACGTCGGGACGACGAAGGCCGCGCGCTCCTACTTGGAGAACGTCCTGCCGGGCATGCCGCAGGAGCTCACCACGCCCTCGGTCATCGCCGGCCGCGGATAGCCCGGCACGTGCGGCGCCCGACGGGGTCTCGGTCCGATCGCGATCGCTGCCTCGGGAGCCGTTCGAATTGACACCCCCTGTGAGCTGTATCACGCTCCGATGACCGTCGTGATCTCGGTCGGGCACATGCCAATGGAGACGAGGACTCATGCCGAATGCTCCCGGTAAGAAGCGCCGGAGAAGAAGGGCAGCGGGTGCCGCGGCATCGCTGGTCGCGGTCTCGGCGTTGGCGGCCTGTGGCGGCGACTCGGGCGACGACAGGACGCTCACCTGGTACACGAACCCCGACTCGGGTGGGCAGGCGGAGATCGCCGCGCGCTGCACGGAGGCGGCGGGCGGCGCCTACACCATCGAGACGGCGCAGCTGCCCCGTGAGTCCTCGCAGCAGCGGGAGCAGCTCATCCGGCGGCTCGCGGCGGAGGACGACTCCATCGACCTGATGAGCCTGGACCCGCCCTACATCCCCGAGTTCGCCGAGGCCGGCTTCCTGGCCCCCGTCCCCGAGGACGTCGCCGAACGGGTGACCGAAGGCGTGGTGCAGAGCGCCGTCGAGGGGTCGACCTGGGACGACGAGCTCGTCGCGGTCCCGTTCTGGGCCAACACCCAGCTGCTCTGGTACAAGCAGTCGGTGGCCGAGGCCGCCGGGCTGGACATGGAGGAGCCGGTCACCTGGGAGCAGCTCGCGGCAGTGGCCGAGGAGGAAGGCACCCAGATCGCCGCCCAGGGCATCCGCGCCGAGGCGCTCACGGTCTGGGTCAACGCGCTCATCGAGGGGGCGGGCGGCTCGATCATCGAGGAGACCGCCGAGGCCCCGGAGGACATCGAGCTCGGCCTCCGGTCCGAGGCCGCCGTGGAGGCGGCCCGGGTGATGGAGTCGGTGGCCCCCGTCGGTGGCCCGGCGTTCTCCACCGCCGGCGAGGACGCCAACGTGACGGACTTCGAGGAGGGCGACGCGGCCTTCATGGTCAACTGGCCCTTCGTCTGGCCGCGGGCCCTGGGCGCCGTCGAGGCGGGCACGCTCGAGCCGTCCGTGCCCGAGGACTACGGGTGGGCGCGCTACCCGCGGACCGTCGAGGGCGAGGAGAGCAGGCCTCCCTACGGCGGGATCAACATCGGCGTCGGTGCCTTCAGCCAGAACACGGACCTGGCCTACGAGGCCGCCGAGTGCATCGTCTCCGAGGAGAACCAGACCTACTACTTCCTCACCAACGGGAACCCGGCGGCCCTGGCGTCGGTGTACGACGACCCCGAGGTGCTCGAGGAGTTCCCGCAGGCCCCGCTCATCCGGGAGTCGCTGGAGGCGGCCGCACCCCGGCCGCAGACGGTCTACTACAGCGAGGTCTCCGGGGCGCTGCAGCGCGTCTACCACCCGGCGAGCTCCGTCGAGCCGGGGGTCACCGGCGAGGAGGCCGCCGAGCTCATCCAGGCCGTCCTGGCAGGGGAGGAACTGCTGTGACCCAGACCACGCTTCCCCCGGTCAAGAAGACAGAACCGGTCTCGGCGCCCAAACGGGGGCTGAGCGACCGGTCGCGCAGCGAGCGGAAGCTCGGCTGGCTGCTGGCCGGCCCGGCGTTCGTGGTGATGCTGGCGGTCACCGCCTACCCGATCGCCCAGGCCATCTACGAGTCCCTGTACTCCTACCGGCTGACCGACCCGGCCAACCGGGAGTTCACCGGGCTGACCAACTACTGGGTGATCCTCACCGACCCGATCTGGTGGCAGGCCATCTGGGTCACCGTCTTCATCACGGTGGTCACGGTGGCGGTGGAGCTGGTGCTCGGCTTCGGGCTCGCCATGGTCATGGCCAAGGCGCTCAGCAACATCCGGCCGGTGGTGCGGGCGGCGATCCTCATCCCGTACGCGGTGATCACCGTGGTCTCCGCCTTCGCCTGGCAGTTCGCCTTCGACATCAACACCGGCTTCGTCAACTCCTGGTTCGCCTGGATCCCCGGGGTCACCGAGAACACCGACTGGTTCGGCGACAGGTGGCAGTCGCTGCTGGTGATCTGCCTGGCCGAGATCTGGAAGACCACCCCGTTCATCTCGCTCCTGCTGCTGGCCGGTCTGGCGCAGGTCCCCGAGGTGCTGCAGGAGGCGGCGAAGGTCGACGGCGCCACGTGGTGGCAGCGCCTGTGGCGGGTGACGATCCCGAACATGAAGGCGGCGATCATGGTCGCCCTGCTGTTCCGCAGCCTGGACGCCTTCCGGGTCTTCGACAGCATCTTCATCATGACCGGCGGCGCCAACGGCACGGAATCGGTGTCGTTCCTCGCCTACCGGCAGACGATCGCCCGGCTGGAGATCGGTCTCGGGTCCGCGGTCTCGGTGCTGCTGTTCCTCGTGGTGGTGCTGATCGCTTTCAGCTTCATCAAGGCATTCAAGGTCGACCTGGCCTCGACGCGGGGGGAGTGACGGTGTCCACTCGAAGAAAAGTCATGTGGTGGATCGGTGGCGCGATCATCGTCGTCTACGCGCTGTTCCCGATCGCCTGGATCATCTCCATCTCGCTGAAGGCCCCGTCGGACATCGCCAACGGCCAGTTCCTGCCGACCGACGTCTCCTGGGAGAACTACGAGACGATCCTGACCGGGAACGCCAGCGAGCTGTTCCTCCCGGCGCTCCGCAACTCGTTCGGCATCTGCCTCATCGCCACAGCGATCTCCTGCCTGCTGGCGATGTTCGCCGCGTACGCCATCGCCCGCCTGGACTTCCCGGGCAAGAAGGTCATCCTCTCGACGGCGCTGGCGGTGGCGATCTTCCCGGTCATCTCGATCGTGACGCCGCTGTTCAACGTGTGGCGGCAGATCGGTCTCTACGACACCTGGCCCGGCCTGATCCTCCCGTACCTGTCGCTGACCCTGCCGATCTCGATCTGGACGATGTCGGCGTTCTTCCGGGAGATCCCGTGGGAGATGGAGCAGGCCGCCCAGGTCGACGGGGCGACCACCTGGCAGGCGTTCCGCAAGGTGATCGTCCCGCTGGCCGCTCCTGGCGTCTTCACCACGGCGATCATCGCGTTCTTCATCGCCTGGAACGACTTCGTCTACGGCATCGTCCTGACCTCCACGGAGGCGGCCCGACCCGTACCCGCGGCGCTCGGGCTGTTCAGCGGTGCATCCCAGTTCGAGGACCCGACCGGCGCGATCGCGGCGGCGGCCCTGATCGTGACGGTCCCCGTCGTCGTCCTCGTGCTCCTCTTCCAGCGGCGCATCGTCGCCGGCCTGACCAACGGTGCGGTCAAGGGCTGACCGTCATGACCCCCACCAGCTGCACCTCATCGACCCACCGAGGGGACGAACACTGATGGCCTCCATCGAGATGAAGAACATCGTCAAGAAGTACGGCGACGGCTTCCCGGCGGTCAACGACGTCAGCCTGGACATCGCCGACGGGGAGTTCATGATCCTCGTCGGCCCGTCCGGCTGCGGGAAGTCGACGCTGCTGCGGATGATCGTCGGCCTCGAGGACATCACCAGCGGCGACATGATCATCGGCGGCAAGCGGGTCAACGACCTCGCACCCCGGGACCGCAACCTCTCGATGGTGTTCCAGAACTACGCCCTGTACCCGCACATGACGGTGTACGAGAACATCGCCTTCCCGCTGCGGCTGGCCAAGACCCCGGACGACGAGGTCCGCCGGAAGGTGGAGGCGGCGTCCGACGTGCTCGAGCTCAAGGAGCACCTGGAGCGCAAGCCGGCCAACCTCTCCGGTGGTCAGCGGCAGCGGGTCGCCATGGGTCGGGCCATCGTCCGCGACGCCGAGGCTTTCCTCTTCGACGAGCCGCTGTCCAACCTCGACGCCAAGCTCCGCGGGCAGATGCGCACCGAGATCTCCCGGCTGCAGCGCCGGCTGGGCATCACGACCGTCTACGTCACCCACGACCAGACCGAGGCCATGACGCTCGGCGACCGGGTCTGCGTGCTCCGCCAGGGGAAGATCCAGCAGGTCGCGTCGCCGCGCGAGCTGTACGAGCAGCCGGTCAACCTCTTCGTCGCCGGGTTCATCGGCTCCCCGCCCATGAACTTCCTGCCGGCGACCCCGGAGGGCAACCGGCTGCGGACCCCCTTCGGCGACATCGAGCTCGACGAGAAGCGCATGGCGGCCGTCGCCGGGCACGACCTGCTGCTGGTGGGGATCCGACCGGAGTACTTCGAGGACGCGTCCCTGGTCGACGAGGCCAAGCGCCCGGTGGGCTCGATCTTCCGGGCGCGGGTGGACGTCACCGAGTGGCTGGGTGACTCGCAGTACGCCTACATCCCCTACGACGCCCCCGACTCGATCAAGGTCCAGCTGCGCGAGCTGTCCAGGGAGCTCGACAGCGAGGAGCTGCGCACCCAGGCGATCGTGTCGATCGACGCGACCAGCCGGATCCGGGAGGGCCGCGAGGCGGAGTTCTGGCTGGACAGCCGCAAGGTGCACGTGTTCGACCCGGAGTCGGGGGAGAACCTCACCCGCGATCCCGAGGCCGGCGCCGAGCTCACCCGCATGGCGACACAGGACCGGGTCGAGCAGCTCGAGGACTCGCAGGCGGGCGGCGCGCGTGCCGATGGTGCACCCGCACGCGGGGCCCAGGTGGGCGGGGCCACGGCGGCCTCGGCCTGAGGACGGACCGCCCCTCGGCACCGATGGCGCGGGACGAGTGGTGGCGGGACGCCGTCGTCTACGAGGTGTACCTGCGGAGCTTCGCCGACTCCGACGGGGACGGGGTCGGCGACCTCGGCGGCCTGCGCCGTCGGCTGCCCTACCTGGCGGAGCTCGGCGTCGACGCCCTCTGGATCACCCCCTGGTACCCCTCGCCCATGGCCGACGGGGGGTACGACGTGGCCGACTACTGCGACATCGATCCTCGGTTCGGCACGCTGGCGGACGCCGACGCACTGCTCACCGAGGCGCACGCATGCGGCCTGCGCGTGATCACCGACCTGGTCGCCAACCACACCTCCGACCAGCACCCGTGGTTCCGTGCGGCCCTGGCCGCCGGGCCGGCATCGCCCGAGCGGAGCCGCTACTTCTTCCGCGACGGCCGGGACGGCGGATCGGTGCCGCCCAACGACTGGATCAGCGCCTTCGGCGGCCCGGCCTGGACGCGGGTGCGCGAGCCGGACGGCTCGCCGGGGCAGTGGTACCTGCACCTGTTCGCCCCGGAGCAGCCCGATCTGGACTGGGACCACCCAGGGGTCCGGGAGGATTTCGACGCGATCCTGAGGTTCTGGTTCGACCGGGGGATCGACGGCATCCGGGTCGATGCCGCCCCCGCGATGGCGAAGGCCGAGGGCCTCCCCGATGCCGGTCACGGCCCCGGGGCACTGTTCGAGTCCCGCAGCTGGGTGGGCAACCCGCACTGGGACGTCGACGGCGTGCACGAGATCTTCCGACGCTGGCGGCGCATCGGGGACAGCTACGAGGGCGGGCGGCTGTTCGTCACCGAGGCGGTCGTGAACGGACCCGAGCGGCTCAGCCGCTACGTGCGGCCGGACGAGATGCACACCAGCTTCAACTTCGACTACCTGGCCGCACCGTGGGACGCCCGGCACCTGCGCACGGTCATCGACGCCAGCCTCGCCGCCCTGGAGCCCGTCGGTGCCCCGGCGACCTGGGTGTTGTCCAGCCACGACGAGACCCGGCACGTCACACGCTTCGGGCGGGCCGAGAGCGCCGCCGCGACGATGGGCTTCGACGCCGGGGCGACCGGCACCGACCTCGCGCTGGGGCTGCGCCGCGCCCGTGCCGCCGCGCTGCTCACTCTCGCGTTGCCGGGGTCCGCCTACGTCTACCAGGGCGAGGAGCTGGGGCTGCCCGAGGTGGAGGACCTGCCGGTGGACGTGCTGCAGGACCCGACCTGGGAGCGCTCCGGCCGCACCGCCCGGGGCCGCGACGGCTGCCGCGTACCGCTGCCCTGGGAGGGGAGCCGCCCTCCGTTCGGCTTCACCGTGGACGGGGTCGAGCCCTGGCTGCCGCAACCTCCGGGGTGGGCGTCCCTGACGGTGGCCGCCCAGTGGGCCGACCCCACCTCGACCCTGTCGCTGTACCGCGCCGCCCTGGGGCTCCGCCGGCGCACACCCGGCCTGCGTGGCGCGAGCTTCTCCTGGCGGACGACGGCCGACGACGTCCTCGCCTTCGACCGCGGGCCGTCCTTCCGGTGCGTGGTCAACCTCTCGGGCGAGCCGCTGGACCTGCGCGGCGCGGGCCGTCGGCTCCTCTCCAGCGAGCCCGGTGCGGAGCTGCTGGCGCCCGACACGGCGGTCTGGCTGGACCCCGGCGCGTCCTAGCCGCTCCGGCCAGCCGGGGCCGGCGGCCGGCCCGCGCGCGGCTATCGTCGTCGGCACCGCCGGGTCAGCCGGACGGTGCCCATCCATCGAGGAGCCCGACCTGTCCGAGCACGCCGATCCGGCCGACGGCGCGACCGGCGGCTCCTCCGCCGTGGAGCCGGCCGGCCGCCCCCGCACCCGGTTGCTGCTCTCCCTGGCCGCCGTCGTCCTGGTGCTCGACCTGGTCACCAAGGTCGTCGTCGTGGCCACCATCGAGCCGGGGGAGGACATCCGCGTCCTCGGCGGGGCCCTCTACCTCACCAACCTGCGCAACACCGGGGCCGCGTTCTCCTTCGCGGAGGGCGCCACGGTGGTGTTCAGCCTGATCGCGGTCGTCGCCGCCGTGGTCATCGTGCGGGTCGCCCGCCGCCTGCGGTCGGCCGGCTGGGCGGTGGCGCTGGGGCTGGTCCTCGGCGGGGCCGTGGGCAACCTCGTCGACCGGGTGTTCCGCGACCCGGGGTTCCTGCGCGGCGGCGTCGTCGACTTCCTCTCGGTGTTCGGTCCCGACGGGCGCGTGTTCCCGGTGTTCAACGTCGCCGACTCGGCCATCGTCTGCGGCGGAATCCTCGGCGTCCTCCTGGCGCTGCGCGGCATCGAGTTCGACGGCACCCGCAGCGGCGCCGGCGACCGGCCCGGCGCCGCCTGAGGGAGAGCCGCTCCGGTCCCTCTCCCCGGTCGGCAGTCACAATGGGGGACGTGACCAGCACTCCCGGCCTGCACCGGGCCCTCCCGGTGCCCGACGGCCTGGAGGGCCAGCGGGTGGACCAGGCCCTGTCCCGGCTCTTCGGCCTGACCCGCACTGCGGCGGCCGACCTCGCCGACGAAGGCCGCGTCGTCGTCGACGGCCGGGTCCGCGGCAAGGGGGACCGGCTCACCGGCGGCAGCTGGCTGGAGGTCGAGCTGCCGCCGCCACCCGGCGAGCCCGCGCCCCCGCAGCGGGTCGAGGGGATGACGGTCCTGCACGACGACGACGACCTCGTGGTCGTCGACAAGCCGGTCGGGGTCGCCGCCCACCCGAGCCCCGGCTGGGAGGGGCCCACGGTCATCGGGGGTCTGGCCGCCGCCGGCTACCGCGTCTCCACCTCCGGCGCCGCCGAGCGCCAAGGCGTGGTGCACCGCCTGGACGCCGCCACGACCGGCGTCATGGTGGTCGCGAAGAGCGAGCGGGCCTACACCGCGCTCAAGGCGGCCTTCAAGGAGCGCACGGTCGAGAAGGGCTACCACGCCCTCGTGCAGGGCCACCCCGACCCGTCGCGCGGCACCATCGACGCGCCGATCGACCGGCACCCGCGGCACGACTGGAAGTTCGCCGTCGTCAGCGGGGGGCGGCCGTCGGTGACGCACTACGAGGTCGTGGAGGCGTTCGCCGCCGCCAGCCTGGTCGACATCCGGCTGGAGACCGGCCGCACCCACCAGATCCGCGTGCACTTCTCCGCGCTCCGGCACCCCTGCGTGGGCGACACGACCTACGGGGCGGACCCCACGCTCGCCGCCCGGCTCGGCGTGGCCCGCCAGTGGCTGCACGCGGTGCGGCTGGGCTTCCCCCACCCGGCCGACGGGCAGTGGGTCGAGTTCACCAGCGAGTACCCGCCCGACCTCGCCGGCGCGCTGGCCCTGCTGCGCGCCGAGGCCTGACCTCCTGCCGGTGACGAGCCTGCCGGTCGCCCTCGACGCCTTCGGCCCGGCGGCGCTGGCCGCGGTGGTCGTGGCGGCCTACCTGGTGGTGGGCGAGCCCGTCGTCGGGCACGTGCTGCACCGTCGGTTCGAGGGGCGGTTGCGCACCGACGCCGGGGCGCGCCGGTCGTTCTACCGGCGGCTGCTGGTGCTCGAGTGGGGCCTCGCCGTCGTCGCCTTCGTCGTCTGGCTGGCCTCGCCCGGGGTCGACGCCGCGGCCGTGGGGTTGGTCTGGCCGCGGGAGTGGCCCGGTCCCGTGTCCGCGGTGGTGGTCCTCGCCGTGCTGCTGCTCGTCGTCGCCTCCACCCGACAGTTGCGGGCCGGCGCCCTGCTGGAGGCGGCGCGGGCGGCCCGGCGCCCCGGCGAAGGGCGCCACGCCGAGCCACCCGGTCAGTCCACGCTCGCGCTGCTGCCCCGGACCGAGGGGGAGCGGCGGCTGTTCATCCTCGTCGGCGTCACCGCCGGGGTGTGCGAGGAGTGGCTGTACCGGGGGTTCTTCCTGGCGGTGGTCGCGGCCATGGCCGGCGGTCCGCCCACCTGGTCGCTGGTGGTCGTCGCCGCGGTGGCCTTCGGACTCGCGCACGCCTACCAGGGGCGGGCAGGGATCGTCCTGACCGGCGTGCTCGGCGGGGTGATGGCGCTGCTGTACCTGGACACCGGCTCGCTGCTGCTGCCGGTGCTGCTGCACGCGGTCATCGACCTGCGCTTCCTGCTCGTCCCCGCCAGCGCGCTCCCGGCGTCGGTGCACGAGGCGGGCGGGCCGCCGGGCCGCTGACCGGCCCCGGCCGGGAGGACGCCACAATGGGTGCCGTGCCCAGCCCCGCCGCGCAGGTCGCCACCCCCGCGGACCGGGCGGAGGTCGTGGCCCTGCGCACCCGCGTCTTCGTGGACGAGCAGGGCGTCCCGCCGGAGATCGAGCAGGACGACGCCGACGCCACGGCCCTGCACGTGCTCAGCCGTGACGACTCGGGGCGGGTGGTGGCGACGGGGCGGCTGCTGCTCGACGGCGCCACCGCGCGGATCGGCCGGATGGCCGCCGACGCCGCGGTGCGCGGCCGCGGCCACGGGGCCGCCGTCCTGGCCGAGCTGCACCGCCAGGCGCTCGCCGGGGGCGCCACCGAGGTGGTCCTGCACGCCCAGCTGCCGGCCCGCCGGTTCTACGAGCGCGCGGGCTACGCGGCCGTCGGCGAGGTGTACGAGGAGGCCGGCATCGCGCACGTGACCATGCGTCGTGGCCTGCCGTGACGGCCCCGTCCCGAGCCTGCGAGGGATGAGGAGGACGGGGTCCTTTCTGTGAGAAGACACGTTCTGTCAGACCCTCGAAGTAGACACCTACCAGTGCGAGGATCGACGCACCGGCCCGCCGGTGCCTGCCGCCCCCCGCACGCACCGCCGGTCTTCCCCGCCGGTCGCCCGCCGCGTGACGCCGGCCGGGCACGCACGACCCGTGAGGAGCCAGACCCCCTGTGAGTAGCCCGTCCGATTCGTTCGTGCACCTGCACGTGCACACCGAGTACTCGATGCTGGACGGTGCGGCGAAGCTGCCGGAGGTCACCAAGGCCGCGGCCGAGCACGGGATGCCGGCGCTGGCCATGACCGACCACGGCAACGTCTTCGGCGCCTACGACTTCTACAAGCAGGCGAACGCGGCCGGTGTGAAGCCGATCATCGGCATGGAGGGCTACTACACGCCGGGCTCGCGCTTCGACCGAGCGCCCTTCGACTTCGGCGACAACCTCATCGACGAGGAGGGTGACGGCGGGTCCAACCGGGGCAAGGCCGCCTACACCCACATGACGCTGCTGGCCCGCACCACCGAGGGCATGCACAACCTGTTCCGCATCTCCTCGCTGGCCAGCCTGGAGGGGCAGTACCGCAAGCCGCGGTTCGACCGCGACCTGCTGGAGCGCTACGGCAAGGGCCTGATCGCCACCACCGGCTGCCCGTCGGGCGAGGTCAACATGTGGCTGCGCGCGGGCAAGGAGGACAAGGCCCGCCAGGCGGCCGCCGACTTCCAGGACATCTTCGGGCGGGAGAACTTCTACGCCGAGCTGATGGACCACGGCCTGTCCATCGAGAAGAAGACCCGCCCGGCGCTGCTGGCGATCGCCAAGGACCTCGGCATCCCGCTGCTGGCCACCAACGACCTCCACTACACGCACAAGGAGGACGCCGAGGCCCACGACGCCCTGCTGTGCATCCAGACCGGTTCGCGGCTCAACGAGCCGAACCGCTTCAAGTTCAACGGTGACGGCTACTACCTGAAGTCCGCCGCCGAGATGCGCGCGCTGTTCACCGGCGACCTCCGCGAGGCCTGCGACAACACCCTGCTGGTCGCCGAGCAGTGCGAGGTGAGCTTCACCGAGGGCGCCGACCTCATGCCCCGCTTCCCCCTGCCCCCGGGGGAGGACGAGACCTCCTGGTTCGTCAAGGAGGTCGAGCGCGGCCTGCACAAGCGCTACCCGAGCGGCATCCCCGACCACGTGCGCAAGCAGGCCGACTACGAGGTCGGGATCATCACCCAGATGGGCTTCCCGGGGTACTTCCTCGTGGTCGCCGACTTCATCAACTGGGCGAAGGACAACGGCATCCGCGTGGGGCCCGGCCGTGGATCCGCCGCGGGCTCGCTGGCCGCCTACGCCATGGGCATCACCGACCTCGACCCGCTGCAGCACGGGCTGATCTTCGAGCGGTTCCTCAACCCCGAGCGCGTCTCCATGCCCGACGTCGACATCGACTTCGACGACCGCCGGCGCGGCGAGGTCATCCAGTACGTCTCGAAGAAGTACGGCGAGGAACGGGTCAGCCAGATCGTCACCTACGGGACGATCAAGGCCAAGGCCGCGATCAAGGACGCCGCCCGGGTGCTCGACCGGCCCTACTCCGTGGGCGACGAGCTGACCAAGCTCATGCCGCCGGACGTGATGGGCAAGGGCATCCCGCTCTCGGGGGTCTTCGACCCGGCCCACCCGCGCTACAAGGAGGCCGCGGAGTTCCGCGCCCGCTACGAGTCCGACCCCGGCGCCGCCGAGGTGGTCGACCAGGCCCGCAAGCTCGAGGGGCTGAAGCGCCAGTGGGGCGTGCACGCGGCCGGCGTCATCATCGGCCGCTACCCGCTCATCGACTCGATCCCGATCATGCGGCGCGAGGCCGACGGCGCGGTCATCACGCAGTTCGACTACCCGACCTGCGAGACGCTCGGCCTGCTCAAGATGGACTTCCTGGGCCTGCGCAACCTCACGGTCATCGACGACGCGCTGCGCAACATCGTGATCAACGGCAAGGAGCCGGTCGACCTCGACGAGATCAGCAAGGACCTCACCGACCCGAACACCTACGCGCTGCTCAGCCGCGGTGACACCCTCGGGGTCTTTCAGTTCGACGGCGGGCCGATGCGCTCGCTGCTGCGGCTCATGCGGCCGGACAACTTCGAGGACATCTCGGCCGTCGGCGCCCTCTACCGCCCGGGTCCGATGGGCGCGAACTCGCACACCAACTACGCGCTGCGCAAGAACGGCCAGCAGGAGATCACCCCGATCCACCCGGAGCTGGCCGAGCCCCTGGAGGAGATCCTCGGCCAGACCTACGGCCTGATCGTCTACCAGGAGCAGGTCATGGCCATCGCGCAGAAGGTCGCCGGGTACTCGCTCGGCAAGGCCGACCTGCTGCGCCGCGCGATGGGCAAGAAGAAGAAGTCGGTCCTGGACGCCGAGTTCGTCGGCTTCGAGGCGGGGATGAAGGCCAACGGCTTCTCCGGCGCCGCGATCAAGACGCTGTGGGACATCCTCGTCCCGTTCGCCGACTACGCGTTCAACAAGGCCCACTCGGCCGCCTACGGCCTGGTCTCGTACTGGACGGCCTACCTCAAGGCCAACTACCCGGCCGAGTACATGGCCGGGCTGCTCACCAGCGTCCAGGACGACAAGGACCGCCGGCCGATCTACCTGGCCGAGTGCCGTCGGATGGGCATCAAGGTCCTCCCGCCGGACGTCAACGAGTCGTCGTGGGACTTCACCGCCGTCGGCACCGACATCCGCTTCGGGCTGGCGTCGGTCCGCAACGTCGGCACCAACGTCGTGGAGTCGATCGTCAAGGCGCGCGAGGAGAAGGGCGCGTTCAAGGACTTCGCCGACTTCATGCGCAAGATCGACACCGTGGCCTGCAACAAGAAGGTCATCGAGTCCCTGGCCAAGGCCGGTGCCTTCGACTCGCTCGGCCACTCGCGCCAGGGCATCGTCGCGATCCACGCGCAGGCCGTCGACTCCGCGATGGGGCTCAAGCGCAAGGAGGCCGAGGGCCAGTTCGACCTCTTCGGCAGCTTCGGCGAGGGGGACGCGGCCGACGACCCCTTCGGCAACGCGCTGGACATCACCATCCCGACCGCCGACTGGTCCAAGAGCGAGCGGCTGATGTTCGAGCGCGACATGCTCGGCCTCTACGTCTCCGACCACCCGCTGCACGGGGTCGAGCACGTGCTGGCGGCCAACGCCGACACACCCATCGCCGAGATCAACGCCGGCGGGGTCGAGGACGGCGCCAACGTGACCATCGCCGGCATCCTCACCTCGGTCTCGCCGCGGACCAACAAGCAGGGCGCCCCGTGGGCGATCGCGACGCTGGAGGACCTCGAATCGGGCATCGAGGTCCTGTTCTTCCCCAAGACCTGGGCCGAGGTCTCGGAGAAGGTGGTCCGCGACCAGATCGTCGTGGTCAAGGGCCGGATCAGCCGGCGCGACGAGCAGCCGTCGCTGTTCGGGTCGGAGGTGAGCATCCCGGAGCTCACCGAGGGCGCGCGCGGCCCCGTGCTCGTCTCGATGGCGGCGGCGCGCTGCACCCCACCGGTGGTCGAGCGGCTCCGCGAGGTGCTCGGCAGCCACCCGGGCACCACGGAGGTGCAGCTCAAGCTGGTCAACGGCGGCCGGGAGACCGTGCTGCGGCTCGACCAGGGGCTGCGGGTGCGTCCCAGCCCCGCCCTGATGGGGGACATCAAGGCCCTCCTCGGGCCGACGAGCGTCGCGCTGCTCTGAACGAGGCCCCCTGCGGGAGGGTCGGGCGCGGTCCCCGGCGGAGCCGTTGTTCACTGGGACGGTGACCACCCCACCGCTGCCCCTCCAGCCCGCCCCGGGGGTGCCCGTGCACGCCTACTGGCGGGGCTGGACGGAGGTGCGGCAGGACCTGCACGCCGCCCGGACGCTGGTGGTGGGATTGGCGCTCGCCGGCCTGCCCGTGGGGGCGCTCTGGTGGCTGCTGGCGCCTCGCGCCGAACTGCGGGTCACCGACACCGGGCCGGTCGTCGTCGGGCCACCCGCGGCGGAGGTCCGCGTCGCCGACGACGCCGTCCTCGTGCTCCTGCTCCTCGGGCTCGGCCTGCTGGCCGGTGCGGCGGCGTGGCGGGTGCGCCGCGCTCGCGGGGTGGGGATGCTGGTCGCCCTCTCGGTCGGGGGCTCGGTCGCCGCCGTCCTCGCCTGGCAGACCGGTGAGCTGCTCGCCCCCTCGCCGACCGAGGCGCAGCTGTCCGAGGTCGGTGCCCAGGTCACCACGGGGCTGGTGCTGAGCTCGCTGCCCGGCCTGGCCGCTGCGCCGTTCGCCGCGTTGCTGGTCTACCTGGGTTGCGCGCTCCTGGCCGCCGACGACGGCCTCGGGCGCACCTGGACCCCGCCAGGGGCCCGCACGGGCTGAACAGGCCGGGGGCCTCCCTCAGTTCACCGTCATCGGGGTGGCGAACTGCTGCAGCGGCGCGGGTACAGCGCCCAGCGTCTGCAGGAGGGTGAGCTCCCGGCGCAGCAGCCGGGACTCCGCGGCCAGCCGTCGGCGGGTCGCGGACTCGGCGAGCAGCGACTGCCGGTCCTCGGTGGTGAGCAGCGCCGAGGAGGCGACCAGCCAGGACAGCGCCGCCGGGTCGTCCCCGGCCGCGGCGAGCCGCACCGCCGCCTCCACGCCGTCCCCGGTCGCGCCGGCGCCCAGGGCCGACACCTCGGCCACGTAGCGCGTGAACAGGTCACTCACCCCCCGCGCCAGGAGATCCAGCGACCCCCGGGCGACCGAGGTGGCCACCTCGTCCGCGGGCGGCACCAGCGAGCGGTCGCCGTCGGTCACCGACTCGGCGTCCCCGGCGGCCTCCTCGGCGGCCTCCTCCTCGGCGAGCCACTCGACCTCGGCCTGCAGGTAGGGCGGATCCTCGCCGACGACGACGTCCAGGAGCCGGAACCGCTCGCCGCCGACGGTCACGATGCGGAAGCCGCCGTCGGACTGGGGCTGCACCCGCTGCAGGCGCGCGGTGCACCCGATGTCGTAGAGCGCTGCCGCCGGGGCCACCCGCTCGACCTCCCAGCCCTGCCGGATCGCGACCACGCCGAAGAAGCGGCGGTCGCCGTGCTCGGGGCGGTCCATGAGGTCGCGCATGAGGCGGCGGTAGCGGGGCTCGAAGATCTGCAGCGGGAGGACGACCCCCGGGAACAGGGGGCGGCCCAGCGGGAACAGCGGGATCAGCTCGCCCATCCCGGCAAGCCTACGGGCCGCGCGCGTCTCGCCCGTGCGGGCGCTCCGGGGACGCCGGACGGCGCTGGATACCCTGGGACCCGCGTCGCACCACCCGATCCGACTCCGGAGGCCTCCGTGCTGGCACGCATCGACCTGCGTGGGAACGCGCTGCCCGGCGTGCGAGAGCTCGCCGGACTGCTGCCGCGGGCCGCCACCGACATCGACTCGGTGCTCGCCACCGTCCGCCCGCTGTGCGAGGACGTGCGACTGCGGGGGGCGCAGGCGGTGCGCGAGATCACCGCCCGGCTCGACGGCGTGGACGCCGAGGACTTCGCCGTCCCGCAGGAGGCGCTGACCCGCGCGCTCGCCGAGTGCGACCCGACGCTGCGCGAGGCCCTGGAAGAGTCGATCGCCCGGGTGCGGAAGGTGCACTCGGACCAGCGGCGCAGCGACGTCACCACGGAGGTCGTTCCCGGCGGGACGGTGACCGAGCGCTGGCTCCCCGTCCGGCGGGTGGGGCTCTACGTGCCCGGTGGGCTGGCGCCGTTGCTGTCCAGCGTCGTCATGAACGTGGTGCCCGCGCAGATCGCCGGCGTCGAGTCGATCGCGGTGGCCTCCCCGCCGCAGCGGGACAACGGCGGCCTGCCCGACCCCGGGGTGCTCGCCGCCTGCGCACTGCTGGGCGTCACCGAGGTCTACGCCGTCGGCGGGGCGCAGGCCATCGCCGTCTTCGGATACGGCGCCGGTTCGTGCGAGCCGGTCGACATGGTGACCGGCCCCGGCAACGTCTACGTGACCGCCGCCAAGCGGCTGCTGCGCGGGCTGATCGGCATCGACTCCGAGGCCGGGCCCACCGAGGTCGCGATCCTCGCCGACGACACCGCCGACCCGGCGCACGTGGCGGCCGACCTGATCAGCCAGGCGGAGCACGACCCCCTGGCCGGGGCGGTCCTCGTGACGCCGAGCGAGGAGCTGGCCGACGCCGTGCTCGCCCTGGTGCCCGGGCAGGTCGCCGCCACCAAGCACTCCGACCGGATCACCACCGCTCTGGACGGCACCCAGTCGGGCGTCGTGCTGGTCGACGACCTCGAGGCGGGGCTGCGGGTCGTCGACGCCTACGCCGCCGAGCACCTGGAGATCCAGACCCGCGACGCTCGCGACGTCGCGATGCGGGTGCGCAACGCCGGGGCGATCTTCGTCGGCGCCTGGTCGCCGGTCTCGCTCGGTGACTACATCGCCGGGTCCAACCACGTGCTGCCCACCGGGGGGTGCGCGCGGCACTCCAGCGGCCTGTCGGTGCAGTCCTTCCTGCGCGGCATACACCTGGTCGAGTACGACGAGCAGGCGCTGGCCGACGTCGCCGGGCACGTCGACGCCCTCGCCGGCGCCGAGGACCTCCCGGCGCACGCGGCCGCGGTGCGGGTCCGGCAGCGGTCGTGAGGTCGCTCGACGAGCTCCCGCTGCGGCCGGAGCTGCGCGGCCGCACGCCCTACGGCGCGCCGCAGCTGCCGGCCACCCACCGGCTCAACACCAACGAGAACCCGCACCCGCTGCCGGCCGAGCTGCTGGCCGACCTCGGCGCGGCGCTGGGGCATGCGGCGCTGGAGCTCAACCGGTACCCCGACCGGGACGCCGTCGCGCTGCGCGCCGACCTCGCCGCCTACCTCACCGGGACCGGCGGCCTGGCGGTCGGTCCCGCGCAGGTGTGGGCGGCCAACGGCTCCAACGAGGTGCTGCAGCAGGTCCTGCAGGCGTTCGGGGGCGCGGGCCGCACGGCGCTGGGGTTCACGCCGTCGTACTCGATGCACCCGATCATCGCTGCGGGCACCGGCACGGCGTGGGTCGACGGCCACCGGGCGGCCGACTTCACGATCGACACCGCGGCCGCCGTCGCCCAGGTGCGCGAGGTGCGGCCCGACGTCGTCTTCGTCACCAGCCCGAACAACCCGACCGGCACGGCCGTGGACCTGGCGACGGTCGCCGCCCTGTACGAGGCGACCGAGGGGGTGCTCGTCGTCGACGAGGCCTACGCGGAGTTCGCCCGGGCGGGGACCCCGTCGGCGCTCACGCTGCTCCCGGGCCGGCCGCGGCTGATCGTGAGCCGCACGATGAGCAAGGCGTTCGGCATGGCCGGCCTGCGGCTGGGCTACCTGGCCGCGGACCCCGCCGTCGTCGACGCCCTCCAGCTGGTGCGGCTGCCGTACCACCTGAGCTCGCTCACCCAGGCCGCCGCGCGGGCGGCGCTGGCGCACACCGACGCCCTGCTGGCGACCGTCGACGCGGTCAAGGCCCAGCGCGACCGCATCGTGGCGGCGCTGCCGGCCCTGGGGCTGACCAGCGTGGCCAGCGACGCGAACTTCGTGCTCTTCGGCCACTTTGCCGACGCACCGGCCGCCTGGCGGGCGCTGCTGGACCGGGGGGTGCTCGTGCGGGACGTCGGGCTGCCGGGGTGGCTGCGGGTGACCGCCGGCACCGCCGAGGAGACCGACGCGTTCCTCACCGCGCTGGGTGAGGTCGCGCCGGACCACCGCACGACTCTGGGAGACTGACCCCCATGACCCGCACCGCACGCGTCGAGCGCCAGACCAACGAGACCAAGCTCGTGGTGGAGCTCGACCTCGACGGCACCGGCAGCAGCTCCGTCAGCACGGGCGTGGGCTTCTACGACCACATGCTCACCGCGCTGTCCAGGCACAGCGGCATCGACCTCACCGTGCGGGCCGACGGCGACCTGCACATCGACGCGCACCACACGGTCGAGGACGTCGCCATCGCGCTGGGGCAGGCGTTCGCCGAGGCGCTGGGGGACAAGCGCGGGATCACCCGCTACGGCGACGCGACCATCCCGATGGACGAGGTGCTCGCCCAGGCCGCCGTCGACCTCTCCGGGCGGCCGTACTTCGTGCACGCCGAGCCCGAGAACATGACGCCGATGATCGGGCCGGACTACCCGACGTCGCTGACCAAGCACGTGCTCGAGTCGTTCGCCTTCAACGCGCGGATCAGCCTGCACGTGCGGGTGCTCTACGCCGGCCGGGACGCGCACCACATCGTCGAGGCCCAGTTCAAGGCGCTGGCGCGGGCGCTGCGCGCGGCCGTGGCGATCGATCCCCGGGTCACCGACGTGCCCTCGACCAAGGGCGCGCTGTGATCCCGCGCGGCCGGCGGTGAACGCGGGGCTGCCCCTGCTCCTGCTGGGTGGGTTCCTGCTCGGTGGGGCGTGGAGCATCTGGCGGGCGGACGACGACAGCGTCGGGCGCACCGGCCCCCAGATCGTCTTCGCGGTCATCCTGCTCCTCGCCGCCGTGCTGGCCAGCGCGGCGGGCATCCTGCGCCTGATCTGAGCCGGGCGTGCGCCCGGCCGACGAGGAGCGGTTCCTCGGGATCGTGACGGCCGACCCGACGGTGCGGGCCGTGCTCGAGCGAGCCCCGGTCCTCGGCGTGGGCGAGTGGTGGCTCACCGCCGGGGTGCTGTTCCAGACGGTGTGGAACGACCTGACCGGCCGGCCGCCGGGCAGCGGCATCCGTGACGCCGACTTCTTCTACTTCGACCCCGACACCTCCTGGGAGTCGGAGGACGCGGTGATCCGCGCGGGCGCCGAGCTCTTCGGCGACCTGCCCGTGCCGGTGGAGATCCGCAACGAGGCCCGGGTGCACCTCTGGTACGAGGCCCGGTTCGGGGTGCCGGCGGTGCCGTTCCGCGACTGCGCCGACGCCATCGACCACTTCGCGGCCGTGTGCTGCTGCTACGGCATCCGGGTCGACGGCGCCGGCGGCCTGCAGGTCTACGCGCCGCGCGGCTACGCCGACCTGTTCGACCTGGTGGTGCGACCCAACCGGCGGCTGGCGCCCCGGCACGTCTACGAGGCCAAGGCCGCGCGGTGGCAGCAGCAGTGGCCCGAGCTCACCGTCGTCCCGTGGAGCGGGACCCCGGTTCGCTGAACGTGCCCGCGGCTCACCCTGCTCGGGAGTTGGCCGGCTCTGCGCTGATGCGGGGCAGTATCAGGATCTCGGTGCCGTCGGGCCGGTAGGTGCGCCATCGGCCGGTGGCGTCGCGGACGATCCTGAAGCCGTGGTGCACCTTGGTGTGGTGCCGTTCGCAGAGCAGGGCTGAGTTCTCCAGCGAGGTGTCCCCGCCGTCGGCCCAGTGCACGAGGTGGTGGACGTCGCACCAGTGGGTGGGGGCGTGGCAGCCGGTGAACGAAAGGACCCCTCCGCCCCCCGCCACTCGCAAGCTCGCGGCGGGCCCCTGCGAAGGGGCCGAACGCGGCCGACGTCGAGGGGTTGGCCCTCGGGGCCCAGCACGATGCGGGTGACGGTGCCGTCGCAGGCCAGCCAGCGGGCCCGGGCCGCGGAGATCGTCGCGCTGAAGCCCAACTTCGCCGCGCCGGGGCCGGTGTCCGGGTCGATGAGGTCCTCCAGGTCCACCCGGACGACCACCTGGGGTTTGTGGGTGCGCAGCACCGGCAGGGCGCCGGCGGCCAAGGCGTTGTCGGTGAGCTGCACGAACGCGTCGCCCTGCTGCTGGGCCCGGGTGCGCATGTCCCCGGCGGGCCGGTCGGCCTGCACCACCGACTCCAGCGCGGCCTGCACCTTCTCCCCGCCCACGGCATCCAGTTCGCCGCGGAAGGAGACCGACCCGTCGGCGTGCTCGACGAAGGTGAGGGAGCGTCCCTCGGTGGGATCGGGTTCGAGCCCACCAGGATCGAGCCGGGCCAGGTAGTGCGCCACGACCTGCCGCAGCTCGGCGTGCGGCCGGCTCGCGGCCACCTCCGCCAGCGCGGATCGACCCCGGCGAGGTCGACGTCCTGGGCCGCGGCGGCGGCCAGGTTCCCCGGGGTGGCCACCGCGGCGATCACCACCACCGCCTCGGCGGTGATCGCCCCCGCGGCGAAGGCCGCGGCCACCGCCGGCAGCTCCGGCAGCGCCCGGCCCGAGCGCACCAGCCGGGAGGCGGCGGCGGACGAGTACCGGGCGTGCCCGCGCAGCCAGGAGGCCATCGAGGCCTTCCCGTCGTGCTCGGCGGCCTGGGTGACCTCGCACTCCCGCACCCGGCGGGCCACCTGCGCGGCCAGCCGGTTGGACGCGGTGAGCAGCGCACCCAGCTGCTCGATCAGCTGCGGGCCGAACGCGCCGTCGAGCCGTTCGGCGGCCAGGTCGTCCAGCGCGGCGCCCAGCCGGGCCACCGCGCCCTCCGCACCTGTCGAACGCCTGTACGAACAATACCGCCGATCGGCCTCCGCCGCTGCATGAATCTGCAGGTCAGCGACCTGTCCACAGATGCCGGGATCAACTTGACGGGGACGGCGATCGGTCCTCGGGGGAGGGCGCGGGAACACGTGAGGGGGCTCCGGCGCTGGTCGGTAGCGTGGCAGGCGTGAAGAAGGTGGCGGTCCTCGACTACGGCTCGGGCAACCTGCGCTCCGCGGAGCGCGCCCTGCAGCGGGTCGGCGCCGAGGTCACGGTGACCTCCGACGCGCAGACGGCGCTGGACGCCGACGGCCTCGTGGTCCCCGGCGTCGGCGCGTTCGCCGCCTGCATGGCGGGGCTGGACGCCGTCGACGGCCGCCGCATCATCGGCCGCCGGCTCGCGGGCAGCCGGCCGGTGCTGGGAATCTGCGTCGGCATGCAGATCCTCTTCGAGCGAGGCGTCGAGCACGGCGTGGACGCCGAGGGCTGCGGCGAGTGGCCCGGCGTCGTCGAGCCGCTCGAGGCGCCGGTGCTGCCGCACATGGGCTGGAACACCGTGCAGGCGCCGCGGGACAGCGTGCTGTTCGCGGGGCTGGCCGACCAGCGCTTCTACTTCGTCCACTCCTACGGCGTGCGGAACTTCCCGCTCGGCCAGGACGGCGTCCCCTCGCCGCTGGCCAAGCCGTTGGTGACCTGGGCCGAGCACGGCGACCGGTTCGTCGCGGGTGTGGAGAACGCCGCCCTCTCGGCCACCCAGTTCCACCCCGAGAAGAGCGGGGACGCGGGGGCCCAGCTGCTCACCAACTGGCTGCACAGCCTCGACTGAGGTGGCTCAGCTGCGCAGGTAGCTGGCCCCGTTGACGTCGATGATCGTGCCGGTGGAGAAGCGGGCCTCCGGAGACGCCAGCCAGAGCACCGCGGCGGCGACCTCCTCGGGCCGCGCCACCCGGCCGTAGGGCGACTGCGCCCGCACCGCGTCGCCGCCCGGGCCGTCGAGGACGTCGCGCGCCATCTCCGTCTGCACGAACCCCGGTGCGACGCTGCCCACGCTGATCCCGTGCGGGGCGAGCGCCTGGGCCATCGACTGCCCGAACGCGTTGAGGCCCGCCTTGGCGGCGCCGTAGGCGGGGGTGGCCGGCTCGCCCCGGAACGCGCCGCGGCTGGTCACGTTGACGACCGCGCCGCCGCCGGCCGCGACCAGGTGCGGCACCGCCCGGAAGGTCGCGTGCATCGCGCCGACCAGGTTCACCTGCAGCGTGCGGGAGACGACCGCCTGCCACTCCTCCCACGACGTCTCCAGCGGAGGGTGCGGGGTGAAGACGCCGGCGTTGTTGACCAGCACCTGCAGCCCGCCCAGGGCAGCGGCGGCCTCGTCGACCGCCGCTGCGACCGCCTCGGCGTCGGCGACGTCGGCCTGGACGACGGCGTGCCCGCGGCCGGGCAGCTCGGCGGCGACCCGCTCCGCGGCCTCCCGCGAGGTGCCGGAGTGCACGGCGACCCGGTCGCCACGGGCGGCGAAGGCGAGCGCGATGGCCCGCCCGATGCCGCGGGACGCGCCCGTGACGAGGACGGCGCGGGACTCCGGGGCGCTGGTCATGGCGGCAGTCAACCAGCCGCGTCGGCCGCGCCTGCCCCGCCGGGGTGCGCCCGCGCCCTAGGGTGCGCGGGTCCCCGTCCGAGGAGGTCCCGTGCCCGCCGAGCGCCCGTCCCGCCCCGGCCGCCCGGTCGGGTTCGCCGTCGTGGCGCTGCTCCTGGCGCTCGCCGCCTGGACCGTCGCAGGGCTGCAGCCGCCGGACCCGCGCCCCGCCGACGCCCCGCCCGCTGAGTTCAGCGCCGCCCGCGCCGTCGCGCACGTCGAGCGCATCGCGGCCGAGCCGCGCGTGGCGGGCAGCCCCGCGAGCGACGCGGTGGTGGCCGACCTGGTGGCCACGCTGACCGACCTCGGCCTGGACACCCGCGTGCAGAACGCCGTCGGTACCCGGCCCGGCGGGGCGGGGGAGGCGCGCATGGCCCGGGTCCGCAACGTCGTCGCAGTCCTCCCCGGTGCCGACCCCACCGGCCGGCTCTACCTCGTGGCGCACCACGACTCGGTGGAGGGCGGCCCGGGCGCGGCCGACGACGCCGCCGGGGTCGCCACGCTGCTGGAGTCGGTCCGCGCGCTGACGGAGGGCCCCTCGCTGCGCAACGACGTCGTCGTCGTCCTCACCGACGCCGAGGAGGCCTGCCTCTGCGGGGCCGAGGCGTTCACCGCCTCGCACCCGCTGGCCGGCGGGGGGGTGGCGCTCAACGTCGAGGCCCGCGGCACCGGCGGGCCGCCGATCATGTTCGAGACCTCGCGCGGCAACGCCGGCCTCGCCGCGGTGTACGCCGACGCCGCGCCGCACCCGGTCGCGAGCAGCGTCGCCGTCGAGGTCTACCGGGCGCTGCCCAACGACACCGACTTCAGCGTCCTCCTCGAGGACGGCGGCTTCACCGGCATGAACACCGCCTTCATCGAGGGCGCGGCCGCCTACCACTCGCCGCAGGACACCCCGGACCGGCTCGACCGCGGCACGCTGCAGGCCCTCGGCGACAACACCCTGGCTCTGGCCCGCGAGCTCGGGGGCCGCGACCTGGCCGAGCTCGCCGGGCCCGCGGCCGCGGACGCCACCTACTTCCCCCTTCCGGGCCTGCTGGTCCGCTACCCGGGCTCGCTGGTGTGGCCGCTGGCCGGTGCGGCGCTGGCGGCGGCCGCCGGGCTGGCCTGGGCCCTGCACGCCCGCGGGCTCGGCTCGCTGCGGCGCACGGCCGGCGCGGCTGCGCTGGCGATCGTCCCGCTGGTGGCGGCGCCGCTCGCCGCGCAGGGCCTGTGGGCGGCCCTCGTCGGGGTCCGCCCCGGCTACGCCACGATGCTCGACCCCTGGCGGCCGGGCTGGTTCCGGCTGGCCGCGGTGGCGCTGGTGCTGGCCGTGGTCCTGGTCTGGTACGCCCTGCTGCGCCGCCGGGTCGGTGCCGGACCACTGGCCGCGGGTGCGCTCCTCTGGCTCGCCGTGGTGGCGCTCGTGCTCGCCGCTGTGGCGCCCGGCGGCTCCTACCTGGCCGCGTGGCCGGCGCTGGTCGGTGGGCTCACCGGCACCGTCGCCGTCCTCGTGCCCGCCCGGGTCGTCCGCGTCCTGGCCGCGCTGCTCACCGGTGCGGCCGCGGTGCTCGTCCTCGCACCGACCGCCGCGCTCTTCTTCCCGGCCCTCGGGCTGTCCCAGGCGCTCGCGCCGTCGGTCGTCGTCGTCCTCGCCGCGCTCGCCCTGCTGCCGGCGTTCGACCTCCTCTTCCCCGACCCCGCGGGCAGGGATCGGCTCGGGTCGGCCGCCGTGCCCGTGGTGGCGCTGGCCACCGCGGGGGCGTGCGCTGCGGTCGGGCTGGCGGTCGACCGGTTCGACGCGGACCACCCGGTGCCCAGCCGGCTGGCGTACGTGCTCGACACCGAGCAGGACGAGGCCCGCTGGGTGACGACCGAGACGACGCCGGGGGAGTGGACCGCCCGCTTCGTCGACGGCCGCGGCACGCTCGGCGCCGACCTGCCCTACCTCGCCGGCCGCGACCTGCTGACCGGACCGGCCGAGGTCGCCGACCTCCCGGCGCCGGCGGTCACCGTGGTCTCCGACGAGGTGCTCGGCGGGCGGCGGGAGATCGCCGTGCGGGTGGCGCCTCAGCGGAGCGGCGTCCGGCTGGTCGACCTCGAGCTGACCGTCGACGGCGGCAGCGTCGTCCGCGCCCGGCTCGCCGGCCGGGACGTGCCCGAAGGATCGCTGGGCGGCAGCGCCCTGCGGATCACCTTCCACGCGCCGCCCGCCGACGGGCTGCAGGCCGCGTTCACGGTGGAGGGCGACGGTCCGGTGCGGCTGCGCGCCACCGACGGCAGCGACGGGCTCGAGGCGCTCCCCGGGTTCGATCCTCGGCCCCAGGGGGTCGACGTCGCCGGCACGCACGGCGCGGACCTGGTGCTCGTCACGGGGATCACCGAGCTCCGCTGACCGGGGATGAGAGCTCTCTCATCCCGCTGTCACCACCGTGCCACCGGGACGGCCGAGGCTGAACCGGTGCGACCTCGTCCGCTGCTCGCCGTGCTCGCCGGCCTCGCCGCCGTCCTGCTCACCGGCGGCCTGGCATGGGCGTTGCTGGGCTCGCCGGCACCGGTGGAGCAGCCGGTGCCGGCGCCCATCGACGTCCCCGCCCGGGTGGAGCTTCCGTCCGAGCCGGCCGCGTCCGAGCCGGTCGCGCCCGGGCCGGGGGACGCGGGTGGGCCGCCGCCGGCCACCGACGTCGTGCCCCCGCCACCCCTGCCCGACGACGATGACGATGACGACGACGGTCCCGGGGACGACGACGGGGGCCCGGACGTTGACGACGACGGTGACGACTGAGCGGTGCACGAGGGGCAGCAGGTGAGGGCCGGGTGGCGCGAGCGCGCCCGGCGCCGGCTGGTGCCCCGGACCGCCCGGACGCGGATCATCGCCTGGGTCCTCCTGCTGGTGCTCCTGGCGCTGGCGCTGGTCACGCTGGTCACCTGGCGGTTGCTCATCCGGTCGATCGACGAGCGGATGGACCTGGCGCTGCGGGCCGAGGTGGAGGAGTTCTCGCAGATCGTCGAGGGGAACATCGACCCGGCGACGGGGGAGCCCTTCGCCTCGGTGGCCGACGTGCTGCGGACCGTGATCACCTACAACCTGGCCCGCCCGAACGAGAAGTTCCTCGGCTACGTGGGCGGCGAGTACCGCTTCCAGAGCCGCATCGAGGCGCCGGTCCTGCTGAGCGAGGACGCCGCCTTCACCGACCTCGTGGGGTCGGTGACCGAGACCCGCGCCGGCAGCTACTCGAGCGGCGCGGGCGAGGTCCGGTACCTCGCGGTCCCGGTCACCCTGGAGGGCGACCCGACCCCGGGCGTCGCCCTCGTCGCCTACTTCGCCGACCAGGAGCGCCAGGCCGCCGACGACACCGCGCGGCTGATGCTGGGTGTCGGCGGGGTGACGGTGCTGCTCGCCGCCGCCGGGGCGTGGGTCGTCGCCGGTCGCGTCCTCGCCCCGGTGCGCGCCGTCGCGACGACCGCGCAGGGGATCACCGAGACCGACCTGACCGGCCGCATCCCGGTCGACGGGCGCCCGGCCGACGAGCTCGGGGACCTCGCCGTGGCCGTCAACGGGATGCTCGACCGGGTCGAGACCGGCGTCGCGGCCCAGCGCCGGTTCCTCGACGACGCCGGCCACGAACTGCGCACGCCGATCACCATCGTGCGCGGGCACCTGGAGGTGCTCGACCCGTCCGACCCCGAGGACGTGCGCCAGACGGTCGCCCTGGTCGACGACGAGCTGGAGCGGATGAACCGCATGGTGTCCGAGCTGCTCCTGCTCGCCCGCGCCGAGCAGCCCGAGTTCGTCCGCCTGCAGCCGGTGGACGTCGCGGAGGTCACCGCCGACGTGTTCGGCAAGGTCCGGCAGCTCGGCGACCGCGACTGGCAGCTGGGCGCCGTCGCCCGGGCCGACCTGCTCCTGGACCCGCAGCGGCTGACCCAGGCGGTCGTTGCGCTGGCCGACAACGCCGTCCAGCACACCGGGACCGGGGACCGCATCGTGCTGGGGAGCCGGCTCAGCGGCGACCGGCTGCTGGTGTGGGTCGACGACACCGGGCCCGGGATCCCCGCGGCGGACCAGGAGCGGGTGTTCGACCGGTTCTCCCGCGGCAGCTCGGCGGCACGGCGCAGCGACGGCGCGGGCCTCGGCCTCTCCATCGTGCGGGCGATCGCGGCCGGTCACGGCGGCACCGTGGAGCTGCACAGCCGCCCGGGGGAGGGGGCGACCTTCACGCTGGTCCTGCCCGCCCGGCCGGCGCCTCCGCACGACGGCGGGCCGGCCGACCTGCCCGCCGGCCCGGAGGGCACCGTCGACGACGCCGCGGACACACCGCTCCTGGGGGCCGGGGTCCCCTCCGCACCGACCGAGGGAGGGTCCCGGTGAGCCGGGTGCTGATCGCCGAGGACGAGCCCCGCATCGCCGCGTTCGTCGAGAAGGGCCTGAAGGCCAACGGCTTCGTGACGGCGGTCGTCGGCGACGGGTTGTCGGCGCTCGACCGCGCCCGCAGCGGCGAGTTCGACCTGGTCGTCCTCGACATCGGGCTGCCGGTGCTCGACGGCTTCTCGGTTCTGCGGGCCCTGCGTGCCGAGCGCTGCACCGTCCCGGTGGTCGTCCTGACCGCGCGGGACAGCGTGCAGGACACCGTCGCGGGGTTGGAGGGCGGCGCGGACGACTACATGGCCAAGCCCTTCCGCTTCGAGGAGCTGCTCGCCCGGGTCCGGCTGCGGCTGGCCGGGGCCCGCGATGCCGAGAGCACTGCCACGGTGCTGACCGTCGGCGGGCTCTCGCTGGACCTGCGGACCCGGCGGGCCAGCGTGGACGGGCGGGTCGTCGACCTCTCGGCGCGGGAGTTCGCCCTCGCCGAGACCTTCCTGCGCCACCCGGGTCAGGTGCTGGCCCGCGAGCAGCTGCTCAGCCACGTGTGGGGGTACGACTTCGACCCGGGCTCCAACGTCGTGGACGTCTACGTCCGGTACCTCCGCAGGAAGCTCGGTGCCGAGCGCATCGAGACGGTGCGCGGCATGGGCTACCGCCTCCCGGCGGCCTGACCCGCGCAGCCGACGGCCCCGGCCCGAGTGGGGACCGGGGCCGTCGGCTCCAGGGATCAGTCGTCGGTGTCCGGGCTGTCGTCGGGGGTGTCGACGTCGGGTGTGTCGACGTCCGGGCTGGCGTCGTCGGGGCTGTCCCCGTCGCGGTCGGACGTGTCCGTGGACGCCTCGGCGACGGCGTCGTCGTCGGGCGAGGCGTCGGGGCTGTCGTCCGCCGCGACGGAGATGGCGGCCGGCGGCTGCGACGAGGCCCCGCCGTCGTCCGCCGCGGCGATGCCGACGCCGGCGACGCCGAGCCCCGCGAGCGCGGTGCCGAAGGTGACGATCTTCCAGGTGGCGGGCGTGCTGCTCATGGTGCAGTCCTCTCGGGAACGGTGCTGGTGCGCTGACGAGGACCACGGTGCCCACCGCGGGTGAGCCCTCCGGGAGACCGCGATGAGGCTGCTCTCATCCGGCGGCGGAGTGCCGCGCCGTGCAGCCGGCCCACTGCTCGGCGAGGGCCAGCCGGGTCTCGGTCGCCGCGGCCCACCCCGGCTGCTGCACCCGGAAGGGGCCGGTGGCCAGACCGACGAGCACGCCCGCCACCCGGGCCTCCAGCTGGCCCCGGGGCCAGCGCCCCGCGAGCAGGGAGACCACCCGCTCGCGGTAGGCGGTGATCGGCTCCCGCTCGACGGCCAGGTGCTCCAGCAGGACCAGGTGTCCCAGCAGGGTGGCCCAGTCGTCGATCCGCGCCCCCGGACCGGCGGTGTCCACGTCGAGCAGGCCGACGACCGCCCCGGCGTCGTCCACGAGCAGTTGCGCCTCGTAGAAGTCACCGTGCACCGGCACGACGGGGTGCCGGCCGGCGCCGGCCGCCACCGCGGCGGTGACCCGCGCCAGCCGGGGCAGGAGGGCGGGGGACACCGTTCCGAGCACCGCCGCGTGCGCCCGCAGGGCGGGCAGCGGGTCGCCGGGCGCGCCGCGCCTCTTCCGCGCCGCCACGGCCGGGAGCCGGTCGAGCAGGAGGTCGAGTGCCTGCGGGTCGGGCAGCCTCGCGGGGTCCCCGGTCAGCGCCGCCCGCAGGGGCGTGCCGGGCAGGCCGGGCAGCAGGACCACGCCGTCGGCGGTGCTCGCCAGCACCGGCGGGACCGGGACGGCCGGGGCCAGGGCGGTGTGGCGGTGCACGAGGTCCGCGACCGCCGACGGGCGGACGACCTTGAGGAACCAGCGACCGGCGGGCGAGGTCACCTCCACGACCGCGCGCCGGCCGGGCCGGTAGGCGCGCAGCCGCAGCCGGGGGGCGGGGACGTCGACGCCGAGCGCGGCCAGCCGCTCGGCCACCCCGGCGGCCGAGGTCGCCCAGGCCAGCCCGGGCAGCGCGGGGTCCAGCGGCCACCGCCAGAGACCCACGGCGAGCGGTGCACCCCCGGCCTCGCCCTCGACGACGGCGGCCCCCGGCGGCATCGCGGTGCCCGTCGTCGCCGCGAGGTGCTCGCGCGTGGTGCGCCCGTCGGCCCACTCGACGACGGCGGTGTGGCGGACGGTGGCCGCCCCGTCGGGGCGCAGGGACACCGACGTCGCCGCGAGGGTCCGGAGCCGGCCGGACAGCGGCCCCAGCACGGCCGACCAGAGATTGCCGGCCGGCGCGCCGAGCAGGAGCTGCAGCGAGGGGGGCCACCACGGGGGGACCCGCACCGGGCTGAGCGGGCCGCTGTCCACCCCGCCAGCCTCGGTGGCGGCCGTGAACCGCGCGTGAGAGCCCGATGAGGGAGCTCTCACCAGCGGCCCCGGTGCACCACCTCGTCGACGCCCCGCCGGCCCCGGCGCAGCGACGGCGACCGGCGGTCCTCCGCGCCGGGGTAGCCGACCGAGACGCAGCCGACCGGCCGGTACTCCTCCGGCACCCCGAACGCCGACCGGAACGCGCCGACCCGCTCGGCCGGGACGCCGAAGAAGCAGGCACCGAGCCCCTGGTCGACCGCGGTGAGCAGCATCAGCAGCGAGGCCATCCCGGCGTCGACGTCCCAGTAGGGCACCGGCCAGCGGGCCTCGTCGCGGTCGGTCCAGCCCTTGTCCGGCTCGGCGTAGCGGTCGAGGTAGGCGCTCTTGTTGGCCAGCGGCACGACCAGCAGCGGGGCCCGCCGCATGCGGGTCAGCCAGCCGTCCGGGTGGGTGGGGGCCGGCGCAGTCGCCGACCAGAATCGGTCGCGCTCCTCCGGTGTCTCCAGCACGAGGAACGCCCAGCCCTGGCTGAACCCGGCCGACGGCGCCCGGATGGCGTGCTCGAGCAGCCTCTCCCGCACCTCGGGGGGCACCGGGCGGTCGGGGTCGTAGTCGCGCACCATGCGGCGACGGCGGACGACGTCAGCGAACTCCACGGCAGCTCTCCACGCCGTCAGCCTGCCGCACGGGGGCGACGCCGGGTCAGGCCCTCCGGCCGAGCCGGGCCAGCGCCCGCGTCGCCCGGTCGGCGTCGCCGGGCACCTCCAGGGCCGGGCGGCAGATGCCGTCCATGTGGAGGGCGGGGCCGAAGGCGTCCGCGCCCGCCTCGATCCGGTCCAGCTCCTCGTCGGTGAGGCCGGCGTCGGCGCCGACGGCGCGGGCGACGTCCCAGCGGTGCACGACCATGTCCCAGACGTAGAACTGCACGAAGGCGGCGCCGACCGTGGTGGGGCCGAAGAAGCCCTCGAACTCCCGGGCGGCGACGGCGTCGTCCGACACCGCCTCGGCAGTGCGCTTGGCGTGCTCCCGCCAGGCGGTCGCGAGGTCCGCGGCGACGTCCGGGGCCTCGCCGAGGTCGACGCCGTGCGTGGTGAGGAAGTCGCGCTGGGTGCCGATCACGTGCCTGACGACGTCGGCGGCGGTCCAGCCCTCGCAGGGGGACGGGCGGGCCCAGCCGGCCGGGGGGACGGCGTCGAGCAGCGCGGTGAAGGGGCGTTCGGCGGCCTGGAAGCTCGCGGCGGTGGAGGTCATGCCCCGGAACGTAGGAGCGTGCGGCAGGCTCGGTCTTGATGAAACCCGACAGGGTCGGTGGGGGCATGGACCACGTCGAGCGCGCCCACCTCAAGGACCCGGACGACGCCTCGCACGTCATCCACCGCTATCCCGCGGCGCCGGAGTTCGACGGCCTGCTGCAGCGGTTCTGGATCCCGGTGTGGTCGGTCCCGCCCGGCCGCGAGGCCCCGCAGCGGGTCCTGCAGTACCCGGTCGCGCTGCTGGTCGTCTCGGGGGGCTACGCCCGGTTCTACGGCGTCGTGAGCGGGCTGTCGGAGACGACGCTGACCGGCGACGGCTGGGCGGTGGGCGTCATGTGCGCTCCAGCGGCGGGCGCGCTGGTCGCCGGGGGGCCGATGAGCGGGTACACCGACCGGTACGTCGACGTCGCCGAGGTGCTGGGGCCCGAGGGGGAGCGGCTGACCACGCGCGTCCGCGCCGCCATGGCGCAGGACCCGCACGCCCCGGAGGCGCACACCGCGGCGATGGCCGCGTTCGGCGACGCGCTGCGGCCGTTCCTCCCGGTCGACGACGACGGCCGCCTGGTCAACGAGGTGGTGGCGTTCGTCGAGGGCGACCGCGAGGTGGTCCGCGTCGCGCAGGTGTGCGCGCGCTTCGGGCTCTCCGAACGGGCGCTGCAGCGGCTGGTGCACCGCCGCCTGGGGCTCACGCCCAAGTGGCTGATCCAGCGGCGCCGGCTCCAGGAGGCGGCCGAGCGGCTGCGCGGCAACCCGTCGAGCATCGGCGAGGTGGCGGCGGTGCTGGGCTACGCCGACCAGGCGCACTTCACCCGCGACTTCGCCCGCGTGACCGCGATGACCCCCGGGCGGTTCGCCGCCCGGCACGCGGCCGGGAGCTGACGCCGGGCGCCCCGGAGGCGGTCCCTAGGCTGCACCCGTGCCGAAGCTGCAGCTGCTCCCCGCCGTCGACGTCGCCGACGGCCAGGCCGTCCGTCTCGTGCAGGGGGAGGCCGGCAGCGAGACCTCCTACGGCGACCCCCTCGACGCCGCGCTGCAGTGGCAGCGCGACGGCGCCGAGTGGGTGCACCTGGTCGACCTCGACGCCGCCTTCGGCCGCGGCAGCAACCGCGAGCTGCTGGCCCGCGTCGTCGGAGAGCTGGACGTCGACGTGGAGCTCTCCGGCGGCATCCGCGACGACGCGTCGCTCGAGGCGGCGCTGGCCACCGGCTGCCGACGGGTCAACCTCGGCACCGCCGCCCTGGAGTCGCCCGAGTGGTGCGCCCGGGCCATCGCCGAGCACGGCGACCGGATCGCCGTCGGCCTCGACGTCCGCGGCACCCGGCTGGCCGCCCGGGGCTGGACCCAGGAGGGCGGGGAGCTGTACGAGACGCTCGCCCGCCTGGACGCCGAGGGCTGCGCCCGCTACGTGGTCACCGACATCACCAAGGACGGCACCCTCAAGGGCCCGAACCTGGAGCTGCTGCGCGAGGTCTGCGCCGCCACCCCGCGGCCGGTGATCGCCTCGGGCGGGGTCAGCTCGCTCGACGACATCCGCGCGCTGGCCTCGCTGACCGCCATCGGCGTCGAGGGCGCCATCGTCGGCAAGGCCCTCTACGCCGGCGCCTTCACCCTGCCGGAGGCCCTCCGGGTGACCGAGGAGCTGGCGTGAGCGTGGTCCGCCTGGGCTCGGGCAGCCCCTGGGAGGCGGTGGTCGGCTACAGCCGCGTCGTCGTCCGCGGGGACGCGGCCTGGGTCAGCGGGACGACGTCCACCATCGACGGCGAGGTCGCGCACCCCGGCGACGCCGCGGCGCAGACCCGGCAGGCGCTGGCGATCATCGAGCAGTCGCTGGAGCGGGCCGGCTTCGCCCTCGCCGACGTCGTCCGCACCCGGATGTACGTCACCGACATCAGCCGCTGGGAGGAGGTCGGCCGCGCCCACGGCGAGGTGTTCGGCGGCATCCGGCCGGCGTCGACCATGGTCGAGGTCTCCGCGCTCGTCGACCCCGAGCTGCTGGTGGAGATCGAGGCCGACGCCGTGCGGGAGCCCGCGGCGTGACGCTCGCCGTGCGGGTCATCCCGTGCCTCGACGTCGACGCCGGGCGCGTGGTCAAGGGCGTGAACTTCGTCGACCTCCGCGACGCCGGGGACCCCGTCGAGATGGCCCGGGTCTACGACGCCGAGGGCGCCGACGAGCTGACCTTCCTGGACATCACCGCCAGCTCCGGCAACCGCGAGACCACCTACGACGTCGTCCGCCGCACCGCCGAGAGCGTCTTCATCCCGCTGACCGTCGGCGGCGGCGTGCGCGGCGTCGAGGACGTCGACAAGCTGCTGCGCGCCGGCGCGGACAAGGTCGCGGTCAACACCGCCGCCGTGGCCCGGCCCGAGCTGATCGCCGAGATCGCCCACCGGTTCGGCAGCCAGGTGCTGGTGCTGTCGCTGGACGCGCGCCGGACCCGCGACGGCGCGGTGACCGACTCCGGCTACGAGATCACCACCCACGGCGGCCGCCGGGGCACCGGCCGCGACGCCGTCGAGTGGTGCGTGCAGGCAGCGGAGCTCGGGGTCGGCGAGATCCTGCTCAACTCCATGGACGCCGACGGCACGCGCGCCGGCTTCGACACCGACCTCATCGCGCAGGTGCGCCGCGAGGTGAGCGTGCCGCTGATCGCCAGCGGTGGCGCGGGCGCGGTGGAGCACTTCCCGCCCGCCGTCGCGGCGGGCGCCGACGCGGTGCTGGCGGCGAGCGTCTTCCACTTCGGCCAGCTCCGCGTCGGCGACGTCAAGGCCGGCCTGGCCGCGGCCGGCGTCCCGGTGCGCCGCGAGGGCGACCAGCCACTCCACTGACGGTTGCCGGGTGAGCGCGCCGGAGCCGGCGTGCGCCGCGCGCGGTATCCCGCATGCGGGACGAAGGTCCGTCGCGGGGGCCGGGAGCCGGGAGCACCATGGTCGCTCCCGACTCCAGGAGGCAGTCATGGCGACTCCCACGCTGCAGTCCGTCATCCGCGGCTTCCGCGGTGAGGTGCTCCGGCCCGGCGACCCCGGCTACGACGACGCCCGCCGGGTCTTCAACGGCATGGTCGACCGTTCGCCCGCACTGATCGCCCGGTGCACCGGCACGGACGACGTCGTGGCGGCGGTGGGGCACGCCCGAGACGCCGGTCTCCCGCTCGCGGTGCACGGCGGGGGGCACGGCGTCGTGGGACACGCCGTCTGCGACGGCGGGCTCATGCTGGACCTCCGCCCGATGAACCGCGTGCAGGTCCAGGTGTCCGACCGTTCGGTGCGCGCCGATGGAGGGGCCACGTGGGCGCAGTTCGACGCCGCCACGCAGGAGCACGGGCTGGCGGTCACCGGCGGGCGGGTGTCGTCGACGGGCGTCGGCGGGCTCGCGCTCGGCAGCGGCAGCGGCTGGCTCGAGCGCACGCTGGGCTACACCTGCGACAGCCTCATCGGCGCCGAGGTGGTGACGGCCGCCGGCCAGGTGCTCGAGGTCGGCCCCGAGCAGGAGCCCGACCTGTTCTGGGCGCTGCGCGGTGGCGGGGGCAACTTCGGCGTCGTGACCCGGTTCGACTTCCGTGCTTCGCCGATGGGGCCGGTGCTCCTCGGCGGCATGGTGATGCACCCGCACGAGGCCGCCGTCGACGTGGTCCGCCACTACCGCGAGTTCATGGCCCAGGCGCCGGACGAGGTCAACGGTGCCGCCGCCTTCATCTCCGCCCCACCGGAGCCGTTCGTACCGGAACCCGTGCGGGGCCGTCCGGTGCTGGGGCTGGTCGTCGTGTACGCCGGCGACGTGGCGCAGGGGCAGGAGGTCCTGCGGCCACTGCTCGAGTACGGCTCCCCGATCGTCACGATGGTGCAGCCGATGCCCTACACGGCGATCCAGCAGATGCTCGACCTCGCCTGCCCGCGAGGCATGCGCAACTGGTGGACGGCGGACTTCCTGCGGGAGCTGCCCGACGACGGCATCGAGAGGATCGCCGAGCTGACCGGTCGCGTGCCCTCACCGATGACCCAGGTGATCCTCGCGCCCGGCGGCGGCGCGCTGGCGCGGGTCCCGCGCGAGGCCACGGCCTTCGACCTGCGGGACGCGCCCTGGAACATCCACTTCCTGAGCATGTGGCCCGACCCGGCCGACGACGAGCGCAACATCGCCTGGACCCGGGAGCTGGCCGCCTCCGTGAAGCCGTACGCCGCCGCCGGCGCCTACCTCAACTTCCTGGGCGACGAGGGGGCCGACCGGGTCCGTGCCGCCTTCGGCCCGGACAAGTACGACCGCCTGGTGGCGATCAAGGACCGCTACGACCCGGACAACCTGTTCTGCCTCAACCAGAACATCGCCCCGTCCAGCAGGCAGCCGGGGCCGCGCCCGGGCAGCTGACCCCTCCGGATGGCGGTCAGCCCACGTCGACGCGGGCGACGTCGCGCCGGCCCGCGGCCCAGAGCAGCAGCTCGAGCGGCTCGCCGGTGACCGTGCGCCCGCCGGCACCGAACCGCTTCTCCTCGCCGGCGGCGTCCGAGCGGCGGAGCACCAGGCCGCGGCGACCGGCGGCCCGCCGGGCGTGGAGCGCGGCGACCGACCACAGCTGGTCCTGCTCGGCCCGGGCCAGCGTGCGCGGCTCCCACCCGGGCTGGGCGCGACGGACGTCCTCGTGGTGGATGGTGAACTCCGACACGTTGATCGCCCGGGCCACGGCCGGCCAGGCCGTGGGCGCCCAGGACGGCGGGCCGGAGCGGACCTGACCCACCACCTCGGCGTAGGGGGTGGACTCGCGCAGCCGGTCCTCCAGCCGGTGGGACCACCAGCCCAGCCGCTCACCGCCGGGCACCATCTCCAGGCCGTAGCCCGGGAGGGCGTCGGGCCGCCGGTCGCGGACGGCGAGGTGCGCGGCCAGGTGCGCCGTGGTCCACCCCTCGCAGCACGTCGGCGCCTCCGGCCCGAGCTCGTCGAGGAGGTCGGCCAGGGCGGCGCGCTCGCGGTCCTGCAGGGGTGGGGGAGAGGCGCTCATCGCACCTTCGTACCGGGCGGGTGCGTCCGGCGACACCCGGGCCCGGGAAGAAGTCGCGTGCGGGCGTGGTTGGCACCGCTTAGCGTTCCTAACGACCGTGCACGCCGTCCCGGTCGCCCGACCCCCGAGGAGCCCCGTGTCCCGCCGCAGAGACGCCGTCGTGCGACGCGGGCTCCGCCACATCCGCCGGGCGGTCCGCGAGCAGCCCCGGATGTTCACCCTGGCCCTCCTGGCCAGCAGCCTCTACGGCGCGATGACCGTCGCCAGCGCGTGGGTGATCGGCGAGATCACCTCCCGCGTGCTGCTGCCCTCCTTCGAGGACGGCGCCACCACCGGCACGGCGCTCGCGCTGGCCTCGGTCGCCATCCTCGGCGTCGCGCTGCTGAAGATCCTGGGCATCCTGGGCCGCCGGCTGTTCGCCGGGATCATGAGCTACCGGCTGCAGGCGGAGTACCGGCGTCGCGTGACCGGCCAGTACCTGCGCCTGCCGCTGTCCTGGCACCAGCGCCACCCCACCGGCCAGCTGCTCTCCAACGCCAACTCCGACGTCGAGTCAGCCTGGTTCTTCGTCGCGCCGCTGCCCTTCGCCTGCGGCGCGCTGGTGATGATCGGGATCACCGTGGTGGCGCTGGTCCTCACCGATCCGCTGCTGGCGCTGGTGGGCCTCGTGGTCTTCCCGCTGGTGTTCGCCGCCAACGTCGTCTACTCGCAGGTCATGAGCCCCCGGATGCAGCGGGCCCAGCAGCTGCGCGCGGAGGTCAGCGAGATCGCCCACGAGAGCTTCGACGCCGCCCTCGTGGTGAAGACCCTCGGCCGCGAGGACACCGAGACCGAGCGCTTCGCCGACCGGGCCGAGCAGCTGCGCGACGGGCTGATCGCCGTCGGCCGGGTGCGCGGGCTGTTCGACCCGCTGATGGAGGCGCTGCCCAGCCTGGGCACGCTCGCCGTCCTGCTCATCGGCGCCGGCCGGGTCGCCGACGGCGCGACCGACGCCGGCGAGCTGGTCTCCATCGCCTACCTGTTCACCCTGCTGGCGCTGCCCATCCGCGCCATCGGCTGGGTGCTGGCCGACCTGCCCCGCGCCCTCGCCGGGTTCGACCGGGTCACCCCCGTCCTGGAGGCGACCGGCGAGACCCCCTACGGGCCGGACGCCGCCGTCGCGGGCGCCGGGGGTGCCGGGGTGGCCCTGCGCGACGTCGCCTTCCGGTTCGACGGGAGCGCCCGGCCCACGCTGAGCGGGGTGACCTTCGACGTGCCGGCCGGCCGGACGGTGGCCGTCGTCGGCCCCACCGGCTCGGGCAAGTCCACGCTCGCCGGCCTGCTGGTGCGTCTGGTCGACCCGGCCGACGGCGGCGTGCTCCTCGACGGGGTCGACCTGCGCCGGCTGCGCGAGGGCGAGGTCAGCGGGCAGGTGGCGTTCGTCGCCCAGAGCGCCTTCCTCTTCGACGACACGGTGCGCGGCAACGTCACCCTCGGCGCCCCCTACGACGACGACGAGGTGTGGGCGGCCCTGCGCGTGGCCGCCGCCGACGACTTCGTGGGCGCGCTGCCCGAGGGGCTGGACACCCGCGTGGGCGAGCGGGGCGCGTCGCTGTCGGGCGGCCAGCGGCAGCGGCTGGCGCTGGCCCGCGCCGTCGTCCGCCGACCCCGCCTGCTGGTCCTCGACGACGCCACCAGCGCCGTCGACCCGGCGGTGGAGGCGCGCATCCTCGACGCGCTCCGCGGCAGCGGGACGCCGACGACCGTCGTCGTGGTCGCCTACCGGCAGGCGACGATCGCGCTGGCCGACGAGGTGGTGTGGCTGGCGGACGGGCGCGCCGTCGCCCGTGGCACCCACCAGCAGCTGCTGGCCGAGGTCCCGGGCTACGAGGCCCTGGTCCGCGCCTACTCGCAGACGGAGGTGCCGGCGTGACCGCCGCTGCCCAGCTCGAGGACCGCGAGCACGAGGGCGCCCTGGCCACGCTGCGGCGGGGCCTGCGCATGATGCCGGAGTTCCGGCGCGGCCTGCCGGTCACCTTCGCCCTCGCGCTGGTCGCCACGGCCGGCCGGGTGGTCGTCCCCATCGCCGTGCAGCAGGTCATCGACCGCGGCCTGGGCTCGCCCGAGGGCCCCGACCTGGACTTCGTCGCGTGGGTGGTGGCGGCCTGCGCGGTCGTCGTCGTGCTCACCGCCGTCGCGGTCTACCGCATGAACGTGCGCCTGTTCCGCACCACCGAGACCGCGCTGGCCGGCCTGCGCGCGCGGGCGTTCCGGCACGTGCACGACCTCTCCGTGCTGCACCAGCAGGGCCAGCGGCGCGGCTCGCTGGTCTCGCGGGTGACCGGCGACGTCGACCAGCTCTCGGTGTTCATGCAGTGGGGCGGCGTGCTCGGGCTGGTCAGCGTGGGCCAGCTCGTCGTCGCCACCGCCGTCATGTTCGTCTACTCCTGGCAGCTCACCCTGCTGGTGCTCGTCTGCTTCATCCCCCTGGTGTTCGCCGTCCGCTGGTTCGCCCAGCGGCTGGTGCAGGTCTACGGCGTGGTCCGCGAGCGGGTCGGCGACGTGCTGGCCGCGGTGGCCGAGTCGGTGGTCGGCGCCCCCACCGTGCGCGCCTACGGGGTCCGGGCCCGCACCGCCGAGCGGCTCGACGCCGCCATCGACCGGCACTACCGCGCGCAGGTCGACGCGCAGAAGGTGACCGCCGCGGTGTTCGTCAGCGGGGAGTTCGTCGCCGCCGTCGCCAACGCCGCCGTCGTGGTCGTCGGCGTGCTGCTCGGGCTCGCCGGCGACATCACCCCGGGCACGCTCGTGGCCTTCCTCTTCCTCGTCACCCTCTTCGTCGCCCCGGTGCAGACCGCCAGCGAGGTGCTCAACGAGGCGCAGAACGCCGTCGCCGGCTTCCGCCGGGTGCTCGACGTGCTCGACACCGAGCCCGACGTCCGCGACCCGGCCGTCTCCGCACCCGGCCGGGTGCGCGAGCTGCCGGCCGGCCCCCTCGGTGTCCGGTTCGAGCACGTCACCTTCCGCTACGCGCCGGGTGCGCGGGCGGCGCTGGACGACGTCGACCTGACCATCGCGCCGCGCACCCGCGTCGCGATCGTGGGCGAGACCGGCTCGGGCAAGACCACCTTCGCCAAGCTCGTCACCCGCCTCATGGACCCGGTCGAGGGGCGGGTGCTGCTCGGCTCCGGCGACGCCGGCTGGGTGCCGCTGTCCGAGGTCGCCTTCTCCTCGCTGCGCGCGCGGGTGGTGATGGTGCCGCAGGACGGGTTCCTCTTCGACGCCACGGTGGCCGACAACGTCCGCTACGGCCGGCCCGGCATGACCGACGACGACGTCGTCGCCGCGTTCGACGACCTCGGCCTGGCGCCGTGGATCGCCGGCCTGCCGGCGGGCGTGGGGACGGCGGTGGGCCAGCGCGGGGAGTCGCTGTCGGCGGGGGAGCGGCAGCTGGTCGCCGTCGCCCGCGCCTACGTGGCCGACCCCGACCTGCTGGTGCTCGACGAGGCGACCAGCGCCGTCGACCCGGCCACCGAGCAGCGGCTCACCCGCGCGCTGGACACCCTGACCGAGGGCCGGACGACGTTGACCATCGCGCACCGGCTCTCCACCGCGGAGCGGGCCGACGAGGTGCTGGTCGTCGACGCCGGCCGCGTCGTCCAGCGGGGCGCGCACGCCGACCTGGTCGACGCGGACGGACCGTACGCGCGGCTGCACGCGTCGTGGCGTCGCTCGTCGGCGGGGGAGCCGGAACCCGCGCGCTGAGCGGCCGGCGTTGTCTAGCCTGCCGGGATGGGCTCTGCACCGCGGGCGCGCGGGGACACCGGCACCCCCTCCCCGCGGATCCCCGGCATCGCGCTGGCGGCCGCGGCCATCGGGATCGTCGGCGCGATGCCCTCGGTGCTGCTGGCCCTCGTCGTCGTGGGTCTGGAGGGGTGGCAGGCGGTCACCTCCGGGATCTCGTGGACGTGGCTGCTGCTGATCGCCCCGGTGGTGCAGCTGCTTGCCGCGTTCTGGTTGCTGGCCCGGCGTGGCTGGCTGCCGCTGGCGCTGGCCTGGCTGCCGATCGCTCTCTTCATCGGCGCCGTCGCGGTGGTCGGCGCCGACCCTCCCGAGGGCGGCGCGGCGGCCCTCGCGCTGCTCCAGCTCGCCCTCCCGGTCCTCGCCGCGGTGCTGGCCTCCACCCGGCGGGTCCGCCGCTGGACCGCGGGGTGACGGTGCCCCGGCCGGTCCCGGCGGCACCCGGGCGGGCGAGTCGCGCCCGCGCAGGGCGCCGCGCAGCAGCGGCGGCCCGCTAGCGTCACGGTCGTGGACACCGAGAAGGCCGGCATGGAGGCAGACGTCGTCGTGGTGGGGGCAGGCCTGGCCGGCCTCGTCGCCACCGCCGAGCTCGCGGACGCCGGCAAGCGGGTGGTCCTGGTCGACCAGGAGCCCGAGGCGTCCCTCGGCGGTCAGGCCTGGTGGTCCTTCGGTGGACTCTTCCTCGTCGACTCCCCGGAGCAGCGCCGCCTGCGGGTGCGCGACTCCCTCGAGCTCGCCCGCCAGGACTGGTTCGGCACCGCCGGCTTCGACCGCGACAGCGACCACTGGCCCCGCCGGTGGGCCGAGGCCTACCTGCAGTTCGCGGCCGGTGAGAAGCGCGCCTGGCTCAAGGAGCAGGGCATCGGCTTCTTCCCGGTGGTGGGCTGGGCCGAGCGCGGCGGCTACACCGCCACCGGGCACGGCAACTCGGTGCCGCGCTTCCACATCGTCTGGGGCACCGGGCCCGGCATCGTCGCCCCGTTCGAGCGCCGGGTGCGGGCCGCCGTCGACGCCGGCCTGGTGCAGCTGCGGTTCCGCCACCGCGTCTCCGAGCTCGTGGTCGCCGACGGCACCGTGACCGGGGTGCGGGGTGCGGTCCTGGAGCCGAGCGGCGTCGCGCGCGGCGAGGCCAGCTCGCGCACCGAGGTCGGGGAGTTCGAGCTGCGGGCGCAGGCCGTCGTCGTCACCTCCGGCGGCATCGGCGGCAACCACGAGCTGGTCCGGAAGCACTGGCCGGCCCGCCTCGGTCCCGCCCCGCAGCGGCTGCTCTCCGGCGTCCCCGCGCACGTGGACGGGCACATGCAGGAGGCGGCGGTCGCGGCGGGCGCCAGCCTGGTGAACGGCGACCGGATGTGGCACTACACCGAGGGCGTCGTCAACCACTCGCCGGTGTGGGACAAGCACGGCATCCGCATCCTCCCGGGGCCGTCGTCGCTGTGGCTCGACGCCACCGGCCAGCGGCTCCCGGTGCCGCTCTTCCCGGGCTTCGACACCCTCGGGACCCTGGCCCACATCGGGCAGACCGGCCACGAGCACACCTGGTTCGTCGCCACGCACAAGATCGTGGAGAAGGAGTTCGCGCTCTCGGGGTCCGAGCAGAACCCCGACCTCACGGGCAAGGACCTCCGGCTCCTGATGACCCGCGTGAAGGCCGGCGTCTCCGGCCCGGTCCAGGCGTTCCTGGACGAGGGGGAGGACTTCGTCGTCGCCCGCACGCTGCCCGAGCTGGTCGCGGGCATGAACCGCGTCACCGGCGGCACCCCCGAGCTCGACCTCGCCCAGGTCGAGCGGGAGATCGTCGCCCGCGACCGCGAGGTCGGCAACACCTTCACCAAGGACCTGCAGCTCACCGCCATCCGGGGCGCCCGCAACTACCTCGGCGACAAGCTCATCCGGGTCGCGCCGCCGCACCGGCTGCTCGACCCCGATGCCGGGCCGCTCGTCGCGGTGCGGCTCAACCTGCTCACCCGCAAGAGCCTCGGCGGGCTGGAGACCGACCTCTCCGGCCGCGTGCTCCGACCCGGTGGCGAGGTGTTCCCGGGCCTGTACGCGGCCGGTGAGGTGGCCGGCTTCGGCGGGGGTGGCGTGCACGGCTACCGCTCGCTCGAGGGCACGTTCCTCGGTGGCTGCCTCTTCTCGGGCCGGGTCGCGGGGCGCGCGCTCGCGGCCGCGCTGTGACGGGGCAGCGGTGAGCGCACCACGCGACCCCTGGTCGGACCCGGCGACCCCGACCGAGCCGGGGCCGGTCTACACCGGTCCGCCGCCCACGCTGCCGCCGCCCTCGCCGTACGGCGCACCGCCGTACGGTGTGCCGTACGGCCACCCCGGCCCGTACGGCTACGGCGGCCCCTGGGGGGCGGCGCCGTTCCCCGGTGGCCCGGTCCCGCCCCGGGCCGGGCGCCGCCCGGGCCAGGTCGTCGGCGCCGCGGTGCTGAGCTTCGTCCAGGCGCTGCTGGTGCTGATCGCCTCGCTGTACGTGTGGTTCTTCGCCTCGCTGGCGCAGATGGCGATCGAGCAGAGCCCGACCGCCGCCCCCACCCAGGCGTACGAGTTCGCCCGCGAGGGAGGCGTGCTCTCGATCGTCCAGGTGGTCTCGGTGGTGCTGCTGGTGACCGCCGGCATCCTCGCGCTGACCCGGCGCACCCGGGTGGCCTGGCTGGCGCTGCTCGCCGCGCACGGCGCCCAGCTGCTGCTCGCCGCCTACTGGTGGGCCGAGCTCACCGACCTGCTCGGCCCGGCCGCGGCCACCCAGGACGTCGGCGGCGTGGTGGCGGCGTTCAGCCTGTTCTTCGCCGCGGCCCCGCTGGTCGCCCTCGGGCTGGTGCTGTTCGGCGGCGGTCGCAGCTGGTTCACCGCCCCGCAGGGTTGAGGCGCCCGCACGGCACACTGGGCGGCATGCCCGCGACCGACCCCTCCGTCCCTGCGCCGGCCCCCGAGGTCGCCGCCCTGCTGCGCCGCGACCCTGCCGGCCTGGTCGCCGCCGTCGTCCAGCAGCACGACACCCGCGAGGTGCTCATGGTGGCCTGGATGGACGACGAGGCCGTGCAGCGCACGCTGACCACCGGGCGGGCCACCTACTGGTCGCGCAGCCGGCAGGAGTACTGGGTCAAGGGGGAGACCTCCGGGCACCGCCAGTGGGTACGGGAGGTCCGGCTCGACTGCGACGGCGACGCGCTGCTGCTGCTCGTCGACCAGGAGGGCGCCGCCTGCCACACCGGCGAGCGCAGCTGCTTCCACCGGGTGCTGCCCGCCGCGCAGGGGGTCGCGCCGTGAGGTTCGGGGTCACCGCGCCCTCGCGCGCGGAGTTCGCGGCGATCGGCGGGGTGGGTGGGCCAGGCATCGTGCCGGTCACCCGCCGCCTGCTGGCCGACGGCGAGACCGCGGTCGGCGTCTACCGCAAGCTCGCCGGCAACCGCCCGGGCACGGTGCTGCTCGAGTCGGCCGAGCAGGGCAAGCGGTGGGCCCGCTACAGCTTCGTCGGCGTCCGCAGCGCCGGCGTCCTGACCGAGCACGACGGGCGCACCCAGTGGCTCGGTGACCACGTGCCCGGGCTCACCGACGACCTCCCCGAGGACCCGCTGGAGGCGGTGCGGGTGCTCGCTCGGCGGCTGCGCTCGCCCCGCGGCGCGGGTCTGCCCCCGCTCACCGGCGGGCTCGTGGGCTACCTCGGCTACGACGTCGTCCGCCGGCTGGAGCGGCTGCCCAGCACGAGCACCGACGACCTCGGCATGCCGGAGCTGGCGATGATGCTGGTCACCGACCTGGCCGTGCTCGACCACAGCGACGGGTCGGTGCTGCTCATCGCCAACGCCCTGCCCGGGCGGGGGGCCGGCTCGGCGGACGCCGCCTACGACGACGCCGTCGCCCGCCTGGACGCCATGGCCGCCGCGCTGGTCCGGCCGGCGCCGTCGGCGGTGGCCGTCTTCGAGCCCGCCGACGTCCCGGCGTCGGTGCGCAGCAACCTGGCGCCCGGCGTCTTCCGGGACGGCGTCGAGGAGGTGCGCGAGCACATCCGCGCCGGCGACGCCTTCCAGGTGGTGCTGGCGCAGCGGTTCGAGCTCGTGACCGACGTCGCCGCGCTCGACCTCTACCGCGTGCTGCGGGCGACCAACCCGTCGCCGTACATGTACCTGCTCCGGTTCGCCGGCCGGGAGAGCCCGTTCGACATCGTGGGCTCGTCCCCGGAGGCGCTGGTGACCGTGTCCGGCAGGTCGGCCGTCGTCCACCCGCCGGCCGGCACCCGCCCCCGCGGGGCGACCCCTGAGGAGGACGTGCGCCTCGCCGAGGGGCTGCTGGCCGACCCCAAGGAGCGCGCCGAGCACGTCATGCTCGTCGACCTCGCCCGCAACGACCTGGGCCGGGTCTGCGTCCCGGGCAGCGTCGAGGTCCCGGACTTCATGCGGGTCGAGCACTACAGCCACGTGATGCACCTGGTCTCGACCGTCGCCGGCGAGGTGCGGCCGGGGTGCGACGCCCTCGACGTCTTCGACGCCACGTTCCCCGCCGGCACCGTCTCCGGCGCGCCGAAGCCCAGCGCCATGACGATCATCGAGTCGCTGGAGCCGACCCGGCGCGCGCTGTACGCGGGCACCGTCGGCTACGTCGACGCCAGTGGGGACATGGACATGGCGATCGCCATCCGCACCGCGGTCCTGCACCAGGGGCGCGCCTACGTGCAGGCCGGCGCGGGGATCGTGGCCGACAGCGACGCCGCCAGCGAGGAGGCCGAGACCCGGCACAAGGCGCGCGCGGTGCTCGCGGCGATCGCGACGGCGGAGAGGCTGCGGGAGCTGGCGTGAGCGGCGCGACGGGCGGCGGCCGGCCCGGCGGGGCGCGGCGCGAGCTGACGGCTGCCGTCGTCGCCGCCGCTGCCGCCGGGGCGCTGGCGCTGTCGGCCGCGAGCCAGCGCTGGGCAGAGGTGACCGCCGAGCGCCGGCCGCCCCTGCCGCCGGTGTCCGGGACGCTCACCGGCGGCGCCGCGGCACCGCTGGTGACCGCCGCCGGGCTGGTGCTGCTGGCCGCCGCCGTCGCGCTGCTGGCCGTGCGGGGCGCCGGCCGGCTGGCCGTGGGGCTGCTGGTCGCCGCCTGCGGTGGCGCCGTGGCCTGGTCCGGTGCCCGGGTCCTGGCCGGGGGAGTGGCCGACGCCGCCGCCGACCTGCCGGGCGTGAGCGGCACCAGCGTCACCGCGACGACGGTCGAGGTCGCCGCGGTCTGGCCCGGGCTCGCCGTCGTCGCCGGCGTGCTGGCGGCCCTCGCCGGGGTGCTCACCGTCCTGCGCGGGGCGTCCTGGCCGGCGATGGGGCAGCGCTACGAGCGCGACGCCGGGCCGGCGCGGGCGCGGTCGGACGAGGACCGCGCGGACGACGCCTGGAAGGCCCTGGACCGCGGGGAGGACCCGACCGAGCCCCCGCCGGCGCCGCGGTCCGACCGCACCGCGTAGCGGAACGGGCCAGGGCCGCCTCGGCCGCCCCCGGGCCGGGGGGCGTCCGGCCCGCCTCTAGAGTGGGCCCACCCATCCGCCCGGGATCGACGTACGAGGAGCAGTGGCGCAGATGAACGACCACGGGACCTCGGCCGAGGCTGCGACCACGCCGTGAACGTGCTCGACGAGATCATCGAGGGAGTCCGCGCCGACCTCGCCGTCCGCGAGGCCGCGACGCCGCTGGACGAGGTGAAGGCCGCCGCGCAGGCGGCCCGGCCGGCGCGCGACGCGCTGGCGGCCCTGCGCGCGCCCGGCGTCGGCGTGATCGCCGAGGTCAAGCGGCGCAGCCCCTCCAAGGGCGACCTGGCCGACATCGCCGACCCGGCCTCCCTGGCGCAGCAGTACGCCGCCGGGGGCGCCCGCGTCATCTCGGTGCTCACCGAGGGGCGGCGCTTCGGGGGGTCGCACGCCGACCTCGCCGCCGTCCGCGCCGTCGTGGACGTCCCGGTGCTGTGCAAGGACTTCATCGTCAGCAGCTACCAGGTGCACGAGGCCCGCGCGCACGGCGCCGACGTCGTCCTGCTGATCGTGGCGGCGCTGGAGCAGAACGTGCTGGTCGGCCTGCTCGAGCGGGTCGAGTCCCTGGGCATGACGGCGCTGGTCGAGGTGCACACGGAGGCCGAGGCCGACCGCGCGATGGCGGCCGGCGCCTCGGTGATCGGGGTGAACGCCCGCGACCTGACCACGCTGCAGGTCGACCGGTCCACCTTCGAGCGGATCGCCCCCGGGCTGCCGTCGGAGGTCGTGAAGGTCGCCGAGTCCGGCGTCCGTGGCCCGCACGACCTGATCAGCTACGCCGCCGCCGGGGCCGACGCCGTGCTCGTGGGCGAGGGTCTGGTCACCGCCGGCGACGCCCGCCAGGCGGTCGCCGACCTGGTGACGGCGGGCAGCCACCCCGCCACCCCGCGCACCACCCGCTGAGGGACTGCGGTCCCGGCCGCTCGACCCGGTCCGACGCGGTGAGCCCTCGCCGCCGCCGGTCCAGGCGCTGACCTGCGGGAAGTGTCGTACCCCCGGCCTAGCCTGCGGTTGTGTCGGTGGTCGGGTTCGCGGTCGGGGTGACGGTTGGGCCGGTGTCCGACGCGCCCTCGCCCTGGGAGATCGAGGACCCGGAGCCGCGGCGGTTCGACGAGCCGCTGTCGGCGTGGCTGCCCGCCCGCCGGTCGGCGGGCGAGGTCGCGGAGCTGCTGGGGCAGATCGTGGCGGCGGAGGCGCGGCTGGCGGCGCTGCGGGTGGAGCTCGTGATGGACCTCGCCGCCGCCCGCCCCGCCCCGGTCGATCCGCTGCCCGGCGGGGAGCGGGCCGGAACCGTGGGGCCGGCGGGGGTCAGTGAGTTCGTGCCCGATGAGCTGGCGGCGGTGCACAACGGCAGCCGGGCGGCGGCGGTGACCCTGCTGGAGCACGCCGGGGTGCTCACCACCCGGCTGCCGGCCACCTTCGCCCGGCTGCGGCTGGGGCTGCTGGACTGGCCGCGGGCCCGGGCGATCGCCGCGGAGGTCGCCGCCACCGGGGCCGACACCGATCCGGCGGTGATCGCCGCGGCGGAGGCCGCGGTGCTGCCCGGCGCCACCGGGCTGGGGGTGGGCCGACTGCGCGAAGCCATGCGGGCGGAGCTGGTGGCCCGCGACGCCGCCGCGGCCGACCGGCGCCGGGAAGCGCGCCGGCGCGGCGCGGATGTGTCGGTGCGGCCGGTCGGGGACGGGATGAGCGAGCTGCGCGCCCTGCTCCGGCATCCCGACGCCCGGGCCTGCCGGGCGGCGGTGGACGGCCACGCCCGGGCGGCGAAGGCGGCCGGGGACGATCGGCCGATCGGCATGCTGCGCGCCGGTGCGCTGGCCGACCTGCTGCTCCGGCCGTGGCAGGACCAGCCCGCGGTGACCGCGCAGCTGACCGTGGTTGCCCCGCTGGGCGCGCTCAACCCCGCCCGGTTCCTCGCCGCCGGCGCCCCGCTGCCCGCGGCGTTCACCCCAGCCGGGGCTCCCGAGCCGGTCGGGGAGGTCGACGGTGAGCCGATCACCGCCGCCCACCTGCGCGAACTGCTCGCCCAGCTGGACGCCTGCACCCTGCAGCCACCCCCGGGTGGCGGCCTGGACATCGCCATCACCGACGACACCGGAAAGCTGCGGGCGGTCACCGGCCGCGGCCAGCTGGCCCGGCTGGCGGCCAGCGGCTGCCCCGAGCACCCCGACGCCGCCTGCGGGTGCCCGCTGCTGGGCCCGCCGCCGGCGGTGGACCGCTACCGCCCGACCGCGGTCCAGCAGCGGTTCCTGCGGGTCCGCGACCGCACCTGCCGCCACCCCGGCTGCACCGTGCCCGCCGGCCGGGCCGACCTGGACCACGTCCTCGCCCACGCCGACGGCGGCCAGACCGCCTGCCCCAACCTGTGCTGCCTCTGCCGCCGCCACCACCGGCTCAAGACCTTCGCCCCCGGCTGGACCCACACCCTGGACGACGACGGCGTGCTCACCGTCACCACCCCCAGCGGCGTCACCGGGACAAGCCGACCACCCGGCTACCGCGTCCTCACCCAGCCACCCGGACCACCACCGGACCCGGACCCGGACGAGGAGCTCGAGCCGGACGACGACCCGCCACCCTTCTGACCGCACGCGGCTGCGCTGGTCCGATCCGGTGATGTCGCGTGCACCCCTGCGGCGCTCGCGGCGCCCGGCGCGGGACACTGTGCGCATGACGACGACCAGCCCACCGCAGACCGGAGACCTCTCGCTCCCGGCGCGACCGGGCTGGCCCGACGCCACCGGGCACTTCGGGGTGTTCGGCGGCCGCTTCGTCCCGGAGGCGCTGATCGCCGCGCTCGACGAGCTGACCGAGGCCTACGAGGCCATGCGGGTCGACCCGGCCTTCCTGACCGAGTTCGCCCGCCTGCAGCGCGACTACACCGGTCGGCCGAGCCCGGTCACCGAGGTGCCGAAGTTCGCCGCCCACGCCGGCGGGGCGCGGATCCTGCTCAAGCGCGAGGACCTCAACCACACCGGCTCCCACAAGATCAACAACGTGCTGGGCCAGGCGCTGCTCACGAAGCGGATCGGCAAGACCCGCGTCATCGCCGAGACCGGCGCCGGCCAGCACGGCGTCGCGACGGCGACCGCGGCAGCGCTCATGGGGCTGTCCTGCACCGTCTACATGGGCGAGGAGGACACCCGCCGCCAGGCGCTCAACGTCGCCCGCATGCGGCTGCTCGGCGCCGAGGTGATCCCGGTGACCACCGGCTCGCGCACCCTCAAGGACGCGATCAACGAGGCCTTCCGCGACTGGGTGACCAACGTGGAGACGACCAACTACGTCTTCGGCACCGTCGCCGGCCCGCACCCGTTCCCCGCGATGGTCCGGGACTTCCAGCGGGTCATCGGTGACGAGGCCCGCGCCCAGGTGCTCGAGCGGGAGGGGCGGCTGCCCGACGCCGTCCTCGCCTGCGTCGGCGGCGGCTCGAACGCGATCGGCATATTCACCGCCTTCGTGCCCGACGAGGGCGTGCGGCTGGTCGGCCTGGAGGCGGGCGGCGACGGCGTCGGCACCGGCCGGCACGCGGCGACGATCACCGGGGGGACCCCGGGCGTGCTGCACGGCGCCCGCTCGTTCCTCCTCCAGGACGAGAACGGCCAGACCGTGGAGTCCCACTCCATCAGCGCCGGCCTGGACTACCCGGGCGTCGGCCCGGAGCACTCCTACCTGCACCACATCGGGCGGGCCGAGTACCGGCCGGTGACCGACGCCGAGGCCATGGAGGCGTTCGCTCTCCTCTGCCGGACCGAGGGCATCATCCCGGCGATCGAGTCCGCCCACGCCCTCGCCGGCGCGCTCGTGCTCGGCAAGGAGCTCGGGCCGGACACGCTGCTCCTGGTGAACCTCTCCGGGCGGGGCGACAAGGACGTCGAGACGGCGTCGCGCTGGTTCGGGCTGGGCGACCGTCAGGAGGTCGACCCGGGCCCGGGTCTGGACACCGACCAGCGGCCCACCGAGGGTGCGGTCAGCAACGCCGAGGCCGTCGCCGGCCAGGACGCGGGGGAGACGGCGTGAGCGCGCTGCAGGAACGGATCGACGCGGCGAAGGCGGAGGGCCGCGCCGCCCTGATCGCCTACCTCCCGGTCGGCTACCCGGACGTCGAGGGCTCGATCGAGGCCATGGTGGCGGCGGTCGAGGCCGGTGCCGACGTCGTCGAGATCGGCGTCCCCTACAGCGACCCCGGCATGGACGGTCCGGTGATCCAGGAGGCCGTGGAGGTCGCCGTGCGCGCCGGGGTCGGCATGCCGGACGTCCTCCGCGCCGTGGCGGCCGTCGCCGCGGCGGGCGCCGTCCCGGTCGTGATGAGCTACTGGAACCCGATCGAGCGCTACGGCGTCGCCCGGTTCGCCGCGGACCTGGCCGCGGCCGGGGGAGCGGGCGCCATCACGCCCGACCTGATCCCCGACGAGGCCGGGGAGTGGCTGGCCGGGGCGGAGGAGCACGGCCTGGACCGGGTGTTCCTCGTCGCGCCGTCGTCGACCGACGCGCGCCTTCGCTCGACCACCGCCGCCTGTCGCGGGTTCGTCTACGCCGCGTCCACGATGGGGGTCACCGGCACGCGGGCCACGGTGGGCGACGCCGCCGAGAAGCTCGTGACCCGCACCCGGGAGGCCGCGCCCGGCCTGCCGGTGTGCGTCGGCCTGGGCGTCTCGGACGGCGGCCAGGCGGCCGAGGTCGCCGCGTTCGCCGACGGCGTCATCGTGGGCTCCGCCTACGTCCGCGAGCTGCTGGAGGGCCGGGGGGTGGAGGGCGTCCGCGCGCTCACCCGGGACCTCGCCGCCGGTGTCCGCCGGGCGGGGGTGCCGGCGTGACGGTGCTCGCCGCCATCCCGAGCCCCACCCAGGGCGTCTGGGAGCTCGGGCCGCTGCCGATCCGGGCCTACGCGCTGTGCATCGTCGCCGGCATCGTCGCGGCCGTCCTGATCACCGAGCGGCGCTGGGTCGCTCGCGGCGGAGCGCCCGGGGACGTGCTGGACATCGCCGTGTGGGCGGTGCCTTTCGGCATCGTCGGCGGGCGCATCTACCACGTGATCTCCAGTCCGCGGCCGTACTTCGGCGCGGACGGCGACCCGCTGCGGGCCTTCGCCATCTGGGAGGGCGGCCTCGGCATCTGGGGCGCCATCGCGCTCGGCGGCGTGGGGGCCTGGATCGCCTGCCGGCGGCGTGGCATCCCCCTGCCCGCGTTCGCCGACGCCCTGGCGCCGGGGCTCCTGGTGGCGCAGGCGATCGGCCGGCTGGGCAACTGGTTCAACAACGAGCTCTACGGCGGCCCCACCGACCTGCCCTGGGCGCTCACGATCTACGAGTGGAGCGGGGGCCGGGCGGTCACCGGCGCCGACGGCGAACCGGTGGTGCTCGGCACCTTCCACCCCACGTTCCTCTACGAGCTGCTGTGGAACCTCGCCGCGGCGGTGCTGGTCGTCTGGGCCGACCGCCGCTTCCGCCTCGGGCACGGCCGGGCGTTCGCGCTCTACGTGGCCTCCTACTGCGCCGGCCGGCTCTGGATCGAGCTCCTGCGCACCGACCCGGCCGAGACCTTCTTCGGCGTCCGGGTCAACGTCTTCACCTCGATCGTCGTCGGGCTGCTGGCGGTGACCTACTTCGTCTGGCAGCGCGGCCGCCCTCGCGAGGTCATCGACCGCGGCGACGCGGCCACCTCCGGCGAGCCGGCCGCGCCGGGGTCCCCGGCACCCACCGAGGCGTCGGCCGGGCCCTCCTCCGGGGCGACGGCGGCCGCGGCGCGTGAGGACGATCACCGGCCGTCGTCCGGGAGCTGACCGGGGGCTCGCCGGGCGGCCCGCGCCTGAGCGTGTGCACCGTCACGGATCGGCTTCAGCCGTGTCAGGACGGCGTTACGGCTGTGTACGCTTCCGCCTGACCCACCCAGCGATCCTGGCGCGGGTCGTAGTGTCGGACCGGGCCAGCGCTGCCCCGCGGACGACGGCTCGCCGGCACCAACCGGTGGGCTCGCGCGCGTCAGCCGGTCGGGGCCACCTGTGCCCGCCCGGTACCCCGCGATCCGCACGTGCCGCCATCTCCGCCGCCCTTGACCTCCGGCCCGGGCCCCCGCCCCCGTCCCGCCCTCGCCCCCGAGGGACGACGGTGCGCCGACGACGGGAGTGACATGACCGACCTTCCCGCCCCCGCCACCGCGGCAGCCACCACCACCGCCGTGCCGCCGGCCGTGCCGTTCTCGGCCGTGCCCGCGCCGTCGGGCCTGTACGACCCGGCCAACGACAAGGACGCCTGCGGCGTCGCCTTCGTCGCCGACGCCCGCGGCCGCCGCAGCCGCCGCATCGTCCAGGCCGGCCTCACCGCGCTGCACAACCTGGACCACCGCGGCGCCGCCGGGTCCGAGCCGAACTCCGGCGACGGCGCCGGCATCCTCACCCAGATCCCCGACGCGCTGCTGCGCGCCGAGGTCGACTTCGACCTGCCCCCGCTGGGCGAGTACTCCGTCGGCATCGCGTTCCTGCCGACCGACGAGGCCGAGCGCGCCGCCCGCCACGAGGACGTCGCCCGCCTGGCCGAGGAGGAGGGGCTCACCGTCCTGGGCTGGCGCGACGTGCCGGTCGACCCCGACGGCGCCGACCTCGGCCCCACGGCGCGGGCGGTCATGCCGCACTTCGCGCAGGTCTTCGTCGCCGAGACCATGGGCGGTCGGGCCGACGAGAAGGCCTTCGGCGGGAACGTCGTCTGCAACGGCGTGACCCGGCTGGAGCGCCGCTCGTTCGTGCTGCGCAAGCGCGCCGAGCGGGCCGCGGTGGACGCGGGCAGCTCGTTGTACATCACCTCGCTGTCGTCGCGGACCATCACCTACAAGGGCATGCTGACCACCGACCAGCTGCCGCTCTTCTTCCCCGACCTGCGCGACGAGCGCTACGAGTCGGCGATCGCGCTGGTGCACAGCCGCTTCTCGACCAACACCTTCCCGAGCTGGCCGCTGGCGCACCCGTTCCGCTTCATCGCGCACAACGGCGAGATCAACACCATCAAGGGCAACCGCAACCGCATGCGGGCGCGCGAGGCCAAGCTCGACACCCAGCTCTTCGACGGCCCGGCCGGCCCCGCCTCCGAGCTCGGGCTGGACCGGATCTTCCCGGTCACCGCGAGCGACTTCAGCGACTCGGCCACCTTCGACGAGGTGCTCGAGCTGCTGCACCTGTCGGGCCGCTCGCTGCCGCACGCGGTGCTGATGATGATCCCGGAGGCGTGGGAGAACCACGACGAGATGGACCCGGCCCGCCGGGCCTTCTACCGGTTCCACTCCTCGATCATGGAGCCCTGGGACGGCCCCGCGGCCGTCTGCTTCACCGACGGCACGCTCATCGGCGCGGTCCTGGACCGCAACGGGCTGCGCCCGGGCCGCTGGTGGCACACCCGCGACGACCTGGTCGTCATGGCCAGCGAGGTCGGCGTGCTCGACATCCCGGCCGCCGACGTCGTCGCCAAGGGCCGGCTGCAGCCGGGCCGGATGTTCCTCGTCGACACCGCCTCCGGGCGGATCGTCTCCGACGAGGAGGTCAAGGGCGCCCTGGCCACGGAGCACCCCTACGAGGACTGGCTGCACGCCGGCCTGGTGCACCTGCCGCAGCTGCCCGAGCGCCGCCGCTCGCGTCCCAGCCACGAGTCCGTCGTCCGCCGGCAGATGCTCTTCGGCTACACCGAGGAGGACCTGCGCATGCTGGTCACCCCGATGGCCGCCAGCGGCGCCGAGCCGATCGGCTCCATGGGCACCGACACCCCGATCGCGGCGCTGTCGGATCGCTCCCGGCTGCTCTACGACTACTTCGGGCAGCTGTTCGCCCAGGTGACCAACCCGCCGCTGGACGCCATCCGCGAGGAGCTGGTGACCAGCCTGGGCCGCACCTTCGGCCCGGAGCAGAACCTGCTGACCGCCACGCCGGCGTCCTGCCGGCAGGTGCACCTGCCGTTCCCGGTCATCGACAACGACGAGCTGGCCAAGATCCTGCACATCGACGACGACGGCGACCTGCCCGGTTACGCCGCCGTCCGGATCACCGGCCACTTCGACGTCAACGGCGGCGGCACCGCCCTGGCCGAGGCCGTCGAGCAGCTGCGGACCAAGGTCTCGAAGGCGATCTCGGCCGGCGCCCGGATCATCGTGCTCTCCGACCGCGACTGCGACGAGAAGCGCGCGCCGATCCCGTCGCTGCTGATGACCGCGGCGGTGCACCACCACCTGGTGCGGGAGAAGACCCGCATGGAGGTCGGGCTCGTCGTCGAGTCCGGCGACTGCCGCGAGGTCCACCACGTCGCCCTGCTGCTGGGCTACGGCGCCGCGGCGGTCAACCCGTACCTGGCGTTCGAGTCCATCGAGGACCTGATCCGCGACGGCGCCCTGACCGGCGTGGAGCCGGCGCAGGCCGTCCGCAACATGGTCAAGGCGCTGGGCAAGGGCGTCCTCAAGGTCATGAGCAAGATGGGCATCAGCACCGTCGGCTCGTACACGATGGCGCAGATCTTCGAGGCGGTCGGCCTCTCCCAGGAGCTCGTCGACGAGTACTTCACCGGCACCTCCTGCCCGCTGGGCGGCGTCGGCATCGACGTGCTCGCCGAGGAGGTGGCCATGCGCCACCGCCGCGCCTACCCGGAGAACCCGACGGAGCGGGCGCACCGCCGGCTGGAGACCGGCGGGGAGTACCAGTGGCGCCGCGAGGGCGAGGTGCACCTCTTCAGCCCCGAGACGGTGTTCCTGCTCCAGCACGCCACCCGGGCCCGGCAGTACGACGTCTTCGAGAAGTACACGCAGACGGTCGACAAGATGTCCGAGGAGGCCGCGACCCTGCGCGGGCTCTTCACGCTGAAGACGGGCGTGCGGCCGCCCGTGCCGCTCGACGAGGTCGAGCCGGTCAGCGAGATCGTCAAGCGCTTCAACACCGGTGCGATGAGCTACGGCTCGATCTCGCAGGAGGCGCACGAGACCCTCGCCATCGCGATGAACCGCCTGGGCGGGCGGTCGAACACCGGTGAGGGCGGCGAGGACCCCGACCGGTTCACCGCCGACCCGAACGGGGACCTGCGCCGCTCGGCGATCAAGCAGGTGGCGTCCGGCCGCTTCGGCGTCACCAGCGAGTACCTGGTCAACGCCGACGACATCCAGATCAAGATGGCGCAGGGCGCCAAGCCCGGCGAGGGCGGGCAGCTCCCCGGCGGCAAGGTGTACCCGTGGGTGGCGCGCACCCGGCACTCGACGCCGGGCGTGGGCCTGATCAGCCCGCCGCCGCACCACGACATCTACTCGATCGAGGACCTCAAGCAGCTCATCCACGACCTGAAGAACGCCAACGACGCGGCGAGGATCCACGTCAAGCTGGTCGCCGAGGTCGGCGTCGGGACGGTCGCGGCCGGGGTGAGCAAGGCGCACGCCGACGTCGTCCTGATCTCCGGGATGGACGGCGGCACGGGTGCGGCGCCTCTCACGTCGCTCAAGCACGCCGGCTCCCCCTGGGAGCTGGGGCTCGCCGAGACCCAGCAGACGCTCCTCGCCAACGGTCTGCGCGATCGGATCGTGGTGCAGGTCGACGGCCAGATGAAGACCGGCCGCGACGTCGTCGTGGCGGCGCTGCTCGGCGCCGAGGAGTTCGGCTTCGCCACCGCGCCGCTGGTCGTCTCCGGCTGCGTGATGATGCGGGTCTGCCACCTCGACACCTGCCCGGTGGGCGTGGCCACGCAGAACCCGGAGCTGCGCAAGCGCTTCACCGGCCGGCCGGAGTTCGTCGTCACCTTCTTCGAGTTCCTCGCCGAGCAGGTGCGGCACTACCTGGCCGAGCTGGGTTTCCGGTCCATCGACGAGGCGGTCGGCCACGCCGAGCTGCTCGACACCCGCCAGGCCGTCGACCACTGGAAGGCGCAGGGGCTGGACCTCTCGCCGGTCCTCGTCGTCCCGGAGCTGCCCGAGGGCACCCCGCGGCGCGCGGTCCGCGGTCAGGACCACGGCCTGGACGTCGCCCTGGACCAGACGCTGATCCAGCTGTGCGAGGGGGCGCTGCTCGACGCGCGGCCGGTCAGCCTCGAGCTGCCGGTGCGCAACGTCAACCGGACCGTCGGCACGATGCTGGGCTCGATGGTCACCCGCCGCTTCGGGGGCGAGGGGCTGCCCGACGGCACGATCGACCTCACCTTCGGCGGGTCGGCCGGCCAGTCCTTCGGCGCCTTCCTGCCCCGGGGCATCACCATGCGGCTCTTCGGCGACGCCAACGACTACGTCGGCAAGGGCCTGTCAGGCGGGCGGATCATCGTGCGGCCCTCCCGGGAGGCGCCGTTCCTCGCCGAGGACAACGTCATCGCCGGCAACGTCATCGGCTACGGCGCGACCAGCGGGGAGATCTTCCTGCGCGGCCGGGTCGGCGAGCGTTTCTGCGTGCGCAACTCCGGCGCGCTGGCGGTCGTCGAGGGCGTCGGTGACCACGCGCTGGAGTACATGACCGGCGGGCGCGCGGTGATCCTCGGGGCCACCGGCCGCAACATCGCGGCCGGCATGTCGGGTGGGATCGGCTACGTGCTCGACCTCGCGCGGCACCGGGTGAACCCCGAGATGGTGGACGTCGAGCCGCTGGACGTCGAGTCGGCGCAGTGGCTGCGCGACGTGCTCGTGCGCTACGCCGCCGACACGGAGTCCAGCGTGGCCGCCGCGCTGCTGGCCGACTGGGGTCGCTGGTCGGAGCGGTTCAGCGTGATCATGCCGCGCGACTACCGGCGGGCGCTGGAGGCCCGGCGCGCCGCCGAGGCCGCCGGCACCGACGTGGATCGAGCAGTGATGGAGGCAGCACGTGGCTGACCAGACCGGTTTCCTCAAGTACGAGCGCGCGCTGCCGCCGCGCCGGCCCGTGGAGGTCCGCCTCCTCGACTGGAAGGACGTCTACAGCCGGCGGGAGAACGGGGAGGACCCGCTCTTCCCGACGGCCGAGGTGCGCACCCAGGCGGCCCGCTGCATGGACTGCGGCATCCCCTTCTGCCACCACGCGTGCCCGGTGGCGAACCTGATCCCGGAGTGGAACGACCTGGCCCGCCGCGACGACTGGCAGGACGCCATCGAGCGGCTGCACGCGACCAACAACTTCCCGGAGTTCACCGGGAAGCTCTGCCCGGCGCCGTGCGAGGGCTCCTGCGTGCTGAACCTGCAGGAGTCGCCGGTCACCATCAAGCAGATCGAGTGGGAGATCATCGACCGCGCCTGGGACGAGGGCTGGGTCAGCCCCCAGACCCCGGCCGAGCGCACCGGCAAGAAGGTCGCCGTCGTCGGCTCCGGCCCCGCCGGGCTCGCCGCCGCCCAGCAGCTCACCCGGGCCGGGCACGATGTCACCGTCTACGAGCGGGCGGACCGCATCGGCGGCCTGCTCCGGTACGGCATCCCCGAGTTCAAGATGGAGAAGTCCGTCCTGGACCGGCGGCTGGACCAGATGCGCGCCGAGGGCACCCGGTTCGTCACCGGGGTCGACGTGGGCAGCGGCCGGGACGGCGACGTGACCGTCGAGCAGCTGCGGGGCGACTTCGACGCCGTCGTGCTCGCCGGCGGCGCGACCATCGGCCGCGACCTGCCCGCGCCCGGCCGGGAGCTGGCCGGCATCCACCTGGCCATGGAGTACCTGCCCTACGGCAACCGGCAGGCGCTCGGCGAGCTCGACGACCCGCCGATCAACGCGCACGGGAAGCACGTCGTGATCATCGGCGGTGGCGACACCGGCGCCGACTGCCTCGGCACCGCGCACCGGCAGGGCGCAGCCTCGGTCACCCAGCTCGAGATCATGCCGGCGCCCCCGGACCGGCGGGACCAGGCCAGCAACCCGTGGCCGACCTACCCGATGATCATGCGCGTCTCCAGCGCCCACGAGGAGGGCGGCGAGCGGCTCTACTCGGTCAACACCGAGCGCTTCGTCGGCGACGACTCCGGTCACGTGCGCGCCCTGCTGCTGCACGAGGTGGAGCGGGTCGACGGCCGGTTCCAGAAGATCGAGGGGACCGAGCGCGAGCTCCCCGCCGACCTGGTCTTCCTGGCCATGGGCTTCACCGGGGCCCAGCGGGAGGGGCTGGTCGACTCCCTCGGCGTGGAGGTCGACGGCCGCGGCAACGTGGTCCGCGACGACGAGTTCATGTCGACCGTCCCCGGCGTCTTCGTCGCCGGTGACATGGGGCGCGGCCAGTCGCTGATCGTCTGGGCCATCGCCGAGGGCCGGGCCGCGGCGGCCGGCGTCGACACCTGGCTGACGGGGGAGTCCGCGCTGCCCCGGCCGGTCACCCCCACCGCGGTCGCCCTGAGGTAGCCGAGACGCCGTCCTGCCACCGAGCACGCCCGAGGTGGACCGGTCGCGGGGCCCGGAGGGTCCCCGGCCGGTCCACGGGAAGCGGCTCAGCGGCAGTGGGGAACGGCACGAGGCCGCGGTGCGGTCGGGAGGATCGCGATGCCATAGCGTTATCGCCATGTCCCGCCGCGCGAAGATCGTCTGCACCCTCGGTCCGGCCACCAGCTCCCCCGAGCAGGTCACCGCCCTCGTCGAGTCGGGCATGGACGTCGCCCGGCTCAACTTCAGCCACGGCGCGCACGAGGACCACGCCGCCGCGTACCACCTGGTGCGGAAGGCCTCGGACAGCACCGGGCACGCCGTCGCCATCCTGGCCGACCTGCAGGGCCCCAAGATCCGCCTCGGCACGTTCGCCGACGGGCCGGTCACCTGGGCCACCGGCAGCCAGGTCTGCATCACCGTCGAGGACGTCGAGGGCACCGCCGAGCGGGTCTCGACCACCTACAAGGACCTCGCCAACGACGTCCGGGTCGGCGACCGGCTCCTGGTGGACGACGGCAACCTCTCGCTCAGCGTCGTCCGCGTCGAGGGGCCCGACGTCTACTGCCTGGTCGTCGAGGGCGGCAAGGTGTCGAACAACAAGGGGCTCTCGCTGCCCGGCGTCTCGGTGAGCGTGCCGGCGCTGTCGGACAAGGACGAGCGGGACCTGCGCTTCGCGCTGCACCTGGGCGTGGACTTCATCGCGCTCTCCTTCGTGCGCTCGCCCACCGACGTCGCCCTGGTCCGCGACATCATGCGCCAGGAGGACATCTTCGTCCCCGTCATCGCCAAGCTGGAGAAGCCGGAGGCGGTCCGCAACCTCGACGCGATCGTCGAGGCGTTCGACGGGATCATGGTCGCCCGCGGCGACCTCGGCGTGGAGCTGGCCCTGGAGCAGGTGCCGTTGGTGCAGAAGCGCGCCATCCAGGCCGCCCGCGAGCGGAACAAGCCCGTCATCGTGGCCACCCAGATGCTCGAGTCGATGATCACGAACTCGCGGCCGACCCGGGCGGAGGCCTCCGACGTCGCCAACGCCGTCCTCGACGGCGCCGACGCCGTCATGCTGTCGGGGGAGACCTCGGTGGGGCAGTACCCCATCGGCGCGGTCCGGACGATGGACCGGATCATCGAGGCCGTCGAGAGCGACCACCTGTGGGTGCCAGAGCTCGCGCGCCGCTCGCGCTCGCGGTCGGGGGCGATCGTGCGCGCCGCCCGGGACATCGGGGAGTCCCTCGACGTCAAGGCGCTGGCGACCTTCACGCAGACCGGGGAGACCGCCCGCCGGCTGGCCGCCCTGCACCCCCGGCAGCCGCTGCTCGCGTTCACGGTCGACGCCCGCGTCCGGAGCCTGCTGGCCCTCTCCTGGGGTGTCGAGACCTTCCTGGTGCCCGCGGTCGAGCACACCGACGACATGGTCGCCCAGGTGGACTTCTCGTTGCTGTCCATCGGCCGCCTGCAGGTGGGCGATCGCGTGGTCGTGGTCGCCGGCAGCCCGCCGAACACCGTCGGGTCCACCAACCTCATCCGCGTGCACGAGGTGGGTACCGACTCGTGAGCGGCGGGGCGGAGGACACCCAGGCGGCGGCGCTGCTGTCGGTGCTGGACCTGACCGAGCGGGAGCCGGACGTCTTCGTCGGCAAGACGCCGAGCAGCGAGCGGCAGCGCATCTTCGGCGGCCAGGTCGCCGGCCAGGCGCTCGTGGCCGCGGGGCGCACCGTGCCGGCCGGGCGGGGCGTGCACTCGCTGCACTCCTACTTCCTCCGGCCCGGCGACCCCTCGGAGGAGATCCGCTACTCCGTCGACCGCATCCGGGACGGGCGCTCCTTCTCGACGCGGCGGGTGATCGCCTGCCAGCGGCGCAAGGGCGAGGACGTCGCGATCTTCGCGCTCACCGCGGACTTCCACGTCGGCGAGCCGGCCGTGGCCGAGCACTCCCTCCCGATGCCGCAGGTGGCCGGTCCCGCGGAGATGATCGGCACCGAGGAGATCGTCGCCCGGCACGGCGCGCGGGCCGCCTTCATGGCCGCCATGGGACGGGTCGTCGAGCAGCGCTTCCTGCACGACCCGTTCGCGGCGCCGCCCAAGTCACCGCCGCACACGCAGTCCTGGACCTGGTTCCGGGTGGCCGGCGAGCTGCACGACGACCCCGTGGTGCAGGCGGCCGCGCTGACCTTCGTGAGCGACCTGACGCTGCTCTCGGCCGGGTTCGCGCGTCTCGGCGGCGGCTGGCCCGACTTCATCGGCGCGAGCCTCGACCACGCCGTGTGGTTCCACCGTCCGGTGCGCGCGGACGACTGGCTGCTCTACGAGACCGACAGCCCGGCGGCCGCGGCCGGCCGGGCGCTGTGCCTCGGCCAGATCTGGGCCGCCGACGGCACGCACGTGGCGACCGTCGCCCAGGAGGGGCTGATCCGGTCCCCGGAGCGCTGAGCGCCGCTCCGGGGACCGTGCCGGTGCCCCGGCCGATCAGACGGGGTTCGCGACGTCCTCGCCGGCCGGCTCGGTGACCGGCGCGTCCGTCGGCCGGCCCGGTGCCTGCTCGTCGGCGCCCTGCTCGTCGGCGCCCTGCTCGTCGGCGCCCTGCTCGTCGGCCGGCGCCTGCTCGCGCTCCGCCCGCTCCCGCTCCGCGTGCTCCCGCTCCGCTCGCTCGCGCTCGGCGGCCCGGGCCGCGGCCTGCTCCTCGGCCTGCGCGGCGAAGTCGGCGGCGAGCCAGTCGTGGCCCTCGACGAGGAGCGCCCACGCCCGCTCGACGTGCGCCCGCGTGGTCGCCGGCGAGCCGATCGCGACGCGGAGGACCGCTTCCCGCCGGACCGTGGTGTGGGTCAGGAAGACCTCGCCGCCGTCGTTGAGGCGGTCCAGCAGCGTCATCGTCGCGACGTCGGCGTCCACCCCGACCGGCCACCGCGGCTTGAGGCAGACCAGCGAGAGCGGGTGCGGGGCGACGACGTCGAACCGCTCGTCGGCCGCGGCCCAGCCGGCGAGCTCCTGGGCGAGGGCGACGTGGCCGCGCACGTGGGCGCGCAACCCCTCGGCGCCGTACCAGCGGAGGACGAACCAGAGCTTGAGGGCGCGGAACCGGCGGCCCAGCTCGATCTGCCAGTCCCGGTAGTCGACGACGGCCCCGGCATCGGTGGCGGCGTTGCGGAGGTAGTCGGGGAGGATCGACAGCGCGCCGGTGAGGGCCGCGCGGTCGGCGACCCAGAAGAGCGTCGCGTCGAAGCCGGTGAGCAGCCACTTGTGGGCGTCGGTGGTGTAGCTGTCGGCCCACTCGACCCCGGCCTGCAGCTCGCGCAGCTCGGGCGCGACCGCGCTGACGCCGGCGTACGCGGCGTCGACGTGCAGCCAGACCCCGAAGCGCTGGCAGATCGGCCCGATCGCGGCGAGGGGGTCGACCGCGGTGGTGGAGGTGCTGCCCACCGTGGCGCAGACCAGCACGGGCCGGTACCCGCGGGCGACGTCGCGCTCGAGCCGTGCGGCGAGCGCGGCGGGGTTCATGGCGAGCTCGCCGTCGACCTCGACGATCCGGACCGCCTCGGTCCCGAGCCCGGCGATGCGGACGGCCTTCTCCATGGAGGAGTGCGTCTCGCTGGAGACGTAGACGGTGGCGCGGTCCGGCTGCACGCCCTGGCGGACGGTCGCCCCGCCGCTGGCCCGGTGCAGCGCGGCGAGCAGGGCCACGAGGTTGGCCCCGGAGCTGGAGTCCTGGACGACGCCGCCGCCGGTGCCGGTGGAGAGGAACGAGTCGGGGAGCCCGAGGAGCCCGGCGAACCAGTCCATGACGTGCTGCTCGAGCTCGGTGGCCGCTGGGCTGGTCACCCACGACATGCCCTGCACCCCGAGGCCGGCGGAGACCAGGTCGCCCAGCACCGAGGGGCCGGAGGTGTTCGCCGGGAAGTAGCCGAGGAAGCCGGGGTGCTGCCAGTGGGTCACGCCCGGGAGGACGACCCGGTCGAGGTCGGCGAGCACCGCGGCGAAAGGCTCGCCCTGCTCCGGCGGCTGCTCCGGCAGCATGGCCCGGACGTCGCCGGGGGAGACCTGCGAGCGCACCGGGAAGGAGCCGATGCGCGCCCAGTAGTCGGCGATCCAGTCGACCACCTCGTGGCCGTGCTGCCGGAACTGCTCGGGCGTCATGTGCGGCGCGGGCTCGGTCACAGGGCCACGGTAGGGGGATCGTGGCGAGGGGGGCCCGGAGGGTCCCGCGTAGCCGCGATGGACGCGCTCGTCGCAGCGGGGGAGCGGCACGTGGGCGCGGTGTCGTCCGGAGGACGACGGACCACGAGGACGACGGATCACACGGTGCCCCCGGTGCGACTCGAACGCACACTGCGCGGGTTTTGAATCCGCTCCCTCTGCCGATTGGGGTACGGGGGCGTGCCGGGTGCGACCGGCGCCCGAGAAGAGTAGCCGGGCGGTGCTCCCCGGCTGACGCCGATAGGCTCCACCCCCGTGAGCAGCGAGCCGATCCGTGTCCTGATCGCCGAGGACGAGGCACTCATCCGTCTGGACCTCAAGGAGATGCTCGAGGAGGAGGGGTACAGCGTCGTCGCGGAGGTCGGCGACGGGCAGCAGGCCGTGGAACGCGCCGAGGAGCTGCGCCCCGACCTGGTGATCCTCGACATCCAGATGCCGGTGCTCGACGGCCTGTCGGCCGCGGAGCGGATCGCCTCGGCCCGCACCGCGCCGGTCATCGTGCTCACGGCCTTCAGCCAGCGCGAGCTGGTGGAGCGGGCCCGCGACGCCGGCGCCATGGCCTACCTGGTCAAGCCGTTCTCCAAGAACGACCTCGTGCCGGCCATCGAGGTGGCGCGCGGCCGGTTCGCCGAGATGACCGCGCTCGACGGCGAGGTGCGCACGCTGGAGGAGCGCCTGGAGACGCGCAAGGTCGTCGAGCGGGCGAAGGGCCGGCTCATGGCCGAGCAGGGCATGACCGAGGCCGAGGCCTTCCGCTGGATCCAGCGCACCGCCATGAACCAGCGGACGAGCATGAAGGCTCTGGCGGAGTCGGTCCTGGCGGCGGCGACGGCCGACGAGGGCCCTGCCTGACCCCTGATCGCCTCCCCGCTGCGCCCGCCGGGCGGCAGGGTCGTGCGGCCTCGCGCGGCGTGTTTCCTGGTCCACGGTGCGGACGGCGAGGTCACGACCTCATCACGGTCGTTGCGCATGAGGGTGCAACCCCCAGTGCGGAAGCTAGGTTCTGCGCACTGATCGGCGCCCGGTCGGTGGTCGTCGCGTACGCGCGCCGGCGCCCGGGTGCACTGATGACACTGGGAGTTGCTTGATGCGCACTGGCACTACTGCCCGCAGCATCGCCGTCACCGGTGCTGCCCTGCTGGCGCTGACCGCCTGCGGTGGCGGCGACGAGGGCGGCACGTCGGCCGAAGGTGGCGGCGGCGGCGAAGGCGAGAAGCAGGTCAACGTCTACGGCACCGACGGCAACATGGGCAACGCGCTCGGGGAGTCGTTCTCGGAGCAGGGTGCCCTCGCCGGTATGCGGGGCACCACGCCGCTCACCGAGCTGGGCACGGAGTTCACCGACCGGCTGCTGGAGATCGACCCGGACCTCCAGGACTTCAACTACGCCGGCGAGACCTATGACGCGATCATGATCTCCGCGATCGCCGCGCAGCTGGCCGGCAGCACCGACCCGGCCGTCTTCGCCCCCTACATCAACGGGGTCACCTTCGGCGGCGAGGCCTGCGAGGACTTCGCCTCCTGCAAGGAGATCGTCGACGGCGGGGGCAACCCCGACTACGAGGGCGTCTCCGGTCCGCTGGCCTTCGCCGAGCCCGGTGAGCCGTCGGTCGCCAGCTTCGGCATCCTGCAGTTCGGCGAGGACAACACGATCGCCGCCGACGAGACGCAGTACGTGCTCGCCGGTGACGAGGCCAACGCCGCGTCCGACGAGGGACCGGCCCCGGCCGCTCCCGGCGCCACCGCGACCGACCCGCTGGTCATCGGCACGCTGCTGCCGCAGACCGGTGACCTGGCCTTCCTCGGCCCCCCGGAGATCGCCGGCGCCGACCTGGCCGTCCAGGAGATCAACGAGGCCGGTGGGGTCCTCGGCCAGCCGGTCCAGCTGATCCAGCGTGACTCCGGTGACACCTCGACCGACATCGCCACCCAGTCGGTCGACGCGCTGCTGCAGCAGAACGTCGACGTCATCGTCGGTGCGGCCTCCTCGGCCGTCACCCGCACGGTCATCGACAAGATCACCGGCGCCGGTGTCGTGCAGATCTCGCCGGCCAACACGTCGGACGAGTTCACGTCGTACAACGACAACGGGCTGTACTTCCGCACCGCCCCGCCGGACACGCTGCAGTCGCGTGCCCTCGCCGACCTCATCATCGAGGACGGCGCGAACACGGTGGGCATCCTGGCCCGCAACGACTCCTACGGCACCGGCCTGGCGGAGAACACCGTCGAGAACCTGGTGAGCAGCGGGCTCTCGGAGGACAGCATCGAGCTGGTCATCTACGACCCCACGGCGTCCAACTACGACGCCGAGATCCAGGACATGGTGGAGCTGAACCCCGACGCGATCGTGGTCATCGGCTTCGACGAGTCGGCACGGATCATCGAGGGTCTGAACTCGCAGGGCATCGGCCCGGCGCGCGGCTGACCCGGCCGGCGGATCGCTGATCCGCGCACGGCCAGCAGGAGCCCGGCACCGCATCGCGGTGCCGGGCTCCTGCGCGTCCGCCCGCCGCCGGCCGCGGCCGCACCCCGGCGATGCGCAGGACGACGACGGCGCCGGCAACCCCGTGGGGGTCACCGGCGCCGTCGTCGTGCGCGCGGGAGGTGCTAGTGCGCCTTGGCGAGGGTCCCCAGGTAGAGCTCGATGACCTTGGGGTCGTGCATGAGCGACTCGCCGGTCGCGGTGTAGGCGTTGCGGCCCTGGTCCAGGACGTAGCCGCGGTCGCAGATCTGCAGGCAGCGCCGGGCGTTCTGCTCGACCATGATGATCGAGACCCCGGTCGCGTTGATCCGGCGGCACCGGATGAAGACCTCGTCCTGGTAGGCGGGGGAGAGGCCCGCCGAGGGCTCGTCGAGCAGCAGCACCGACGGCTCCATCATCAGCGCCCGCCCCATGGCGACCATCTGGCGCTCACCGCCCGAGAGCGAGCCGGCCTTGATGCGGCGACGCTCGCCGAGCATGGGGAACAGCTCGGCGACGTAGTCGAACCGCTCCCTGAACGCCTTGGGGCGCAGGTAGGCGCCCATCTGCATGTTCTCCTCGATGGTGAGCGAGGGGAACACGTTGTTGTTCTGCGGCACGTACCCGACGCCCAGGGACACCAGCCGGTGTGCGGGTGCGGAGGTGATGTCCTCCCCGCGCAGCGTGACCGCGCCCGACCGGACCGGGATCAACCCGAAGAGCGTCTTGAGCAGCGTCGACTTCCCGGCCCCGTTCGGGCCGATGATGCCGACGAGCTCGCCCTCCTGCAGGTAGAAGTCGCAGCCGTTGAGGATGTTGACGCCGGGCACGTAGCCCGCGACGAGCTCGTCGGCGCGCACCAGGGCGCCCTCCGCGAGCCTGCTGTGCTCGGGGCGCGTCGCGGCGAGCTCGGCGGGGGAGAGGCCGGTGGTCGCGCCGTCGCGGTCGCCCGCGGCGTCGGTGGCCGCCGGGGCGTCGCCGCCCTGGTCGACCGGACGGTCGAACTCGTACTCGGGGTTCGTGCTGGTGCGGGGGTCCTTGCCCGCTCCCGGATCGATCGTCATCGGTCGCCGCCCTTCCGGTGCGTGCCCTCGGAGCCCAGGACGTCCCCGTCCCGGGTGTTCTGCCGCGCGATCGCCTCCTCGGCCTCGGCGAGCTGCGCCTCCTCCTCCTCGACGGTGAGGGGGGCGTCGTGGTGGGCGCCGAGGTAGGCGTCGACCACGGCCTGGTTCTGGCTGATCGACTCCGGCGGGCCCTCGGCGATCACGTTGCCCGCGGCCATCACGACGACCCAGTCGCTGATGTCGCGGACGACGTCCATGTCGTGCTCCACGAAGATGACCGTCATGCCCTGCTCGCGCAGGTCCTTGACGTGGCCGAGCAGGCTCTGCGTCAGGGCGGGGTTCACCCCGGCCATCGGCTCGTCCAGCATGACGACCTTCGGGTCGCTCATCAGCGCCCGTGCCATCTCCAGCAGCTTGCGCTGCCCACCGGAGAGAGTGCCGGCGAACTCGTCCTTCTTGGTGTCGAGCTTGAAGCGGCGCAGCAGCTCGAGCGCCTTCTCGGTGTTGGCCTTCTCCTGCGCCCGCCACAGGCCGGGCACCAGCGCGGAGAAGAAGCCCTCACCCTTCTGGCCCTGGGCGCCGAGCAGCATGTTCTGCAGCACGGTGAGCCGGGACAGCGCCTTGGTGAGCTGGAAGGTGCGGACGACGCCGAGGCGGGCGACCTGGTGCGAGGGCAGCTTGCCCAGCGGGCGGCCGTCGAAGGACCAGGTGCCGCCGTCGGGCTGGTCGAACCCGGTGAGCAGGTTGAACAGCGTGGTCTTGCCGGCGCCGTTCGGGCCGATCAGCCCGGTGATGCCGCCGCGCTGGATCTCCAGGTGGTCGACCGAGACGGCGGTCAGGCCGCCGAAGGTGCGGGTCACCCCGTCGACGACGATCGTCGGGTCCGGCTTGGCGACGCCGACCTCCCACGGGATGTCCCGCAGGGCTGCCTGGGCGAGCCGCTGCGGCGCGGCGCCGGTGGACGCGGCGTGCGCGCCGGTGGGGATGGGCTCAGCGGGCATCGAGCATCACCTCTCGTCGGTCACCGAAGATGCCCTGCGGCCGGAACACCAGCAGCAGGATCAGCCCCAGACCGATGATGACGAAGCGGATCTGTGCGACGTCGGTCGTCGAGAGCAGGCCCTCGGGGATGACGCCGGTCTGGATGAGGCTCCGGAGACCGGAGTCGGCGAACTGGATGATGAAGTACATCAGCATGGCGCCGGCGACGGGACCGAGCACGCGCGCCGCGCCACCGAGGATGAGCGCGCCGTAGGCGAGGAACGTGTTGGCGTTCTGGTACTGGTCCGGCGTGGCCGAGCCCGTGCCGAGGGCGTAGATCATGCCGCCCAGCGCCCCGAAGACGCCACCGAGGACCAGCGCCTGCATCTTGTAGACGTACACGTTCTTGCCGAGGGCGCGCACGGCGTCCTCGTCCTCGCGGATCGACTTCACGACCCGGCCCCACGGGCTGCGGACCAGGCCCCAGATGAGCAGGCAGGCCAGGGCGACCAGGGTCCAGCCCACCGCGGTCACCCACAGGTCCGCGCCGCTCCAGAAAGTGCCCAGCAGCCGGTACCGGCGGCTGGTGTCCCACGGGGCGAGCTCGACGAAGGCGTTGTTGAAGCCGGAGATGCCGCGGGAGCCGTTGGTGACCGGCGTCGCGGAGACCGATCGGAAGAGCAGGCGGAGCCCCTCCGCCGTCGCGATGGTCGCGATGGCCAGGTAGTCGGCGCGCAGCCGCAGCGTGGGCAACCCGAGGAGCAGGGCGAGGAGGACGGCGCCGGCGATGCCGATGGCCACGCCGACCCAGAAGTTCAGCCCCCACTGGCTGACCGAGACCGCGATGCCGTAGGCGCCGACCATCGCGAAGGCGATCTGGCCGAAGTTGAGCAGCCCGGTGTACCCGAACTGCATGTTGATGCCGAGCGCCAGCAGGGCCAGGAACACGGCCTGGAAGCCGAGGCCCGCCTTGACGGCGATCGCCAGTGCGTCGATGAACTCACCCATTGCTCAACCCACCCGAACCCGGCTGCCGAGGATGCCCTGCGGCCGCACCATGAGGATCACGATCAGCAGCAGCAGCCCGCCGACGTACTTGATGTCGTTGGGGATGACCAGCGTGGACATCTGCACGAAGACGCCCACGACGATGCTGCCGACCAGGGCGCCGTAGGCAGTGCCGAGCCCGCCCAGGGTGACGCCGGCGAACATCAGGAGCAGCAGGCGGAAGCCCATGTCCCACTGCACCTCGTCGGAGAGGCCGAGCAGCACGCCGCCCAGGGCCGCGAGTGCGCCGCCCATCATCCAGACGACCAGGATGACCCGGTTGACGTCGATGCCGGAGGAGGCCGCGAGGTCGCGGTTGTCGGCGACGGCGCGCATCGCCTTGCCGATGCTGGTGCGCTGCAGCATGAGCGCGACCAGCACGAGCACGACGAGGGCGATGACGATCGAGTAGAGGTCCTTGTCCGTCAGGTTGAAGGGGCCGTAGTCGACCGCCCGCTGGCCCCGGTAGTCGGCGTAGGCCTCGGAGCTGCCGCCGAAGAAGATCTGGTAGCCGTAGCGGAGCAGCAGCGACAGGCCGATGGAGATGACCAGCGCGGCCACCAGCCCGGTGCCCCGCCGCCGCAGCGGCCGCCACAGCAGCCGCTCGTTGGCCGCGCCGATGAGGGCGCCGATGAGCATGGCCAGCAGGGCGGCCGGGATGAGCGGCACCCCGCCGTCGACGTTGATGAACCAGGCGACGATCGCCCCGATGGTGACCAGCTCGCCGTGCGCGAAGTTGGTGAGCCCCGTGGTGCCGAAGATGAGCGAGAGGCCGACGGCGGCCATGGCGATCAGCAGCCCGAAGCGCAGGCCGTCGACCAGGAGCTGGATCCAGAGGACCGTGCCGCCCCCGGAGTTCCGGCTGCCGTCGTCCAGGCCGATGATGACGCCCTGGTTGCGGCCGGCGTCGACGGTGACGGTGCGGCTGTTGCCCGCGGCGAACTCCACGCCCTCGGGCAGCGCGTCCTCGGGGACGGTGACCGTGTACTCGCCGGGGCCGGGCACCTCCACGGAGAAGCGGCCGTTCTCGTCGGTCTCGTCGGTGCCGACCTCGTCACCGTCGGGGGTCGTGACGACGACCTCGACCCCTTCGATCGGTCCGCTGAGGCTGGTGCGCAGGGTGCCCGAGACGGACTCCCCCTGGGCGTGGGCGACACCGGGGGTCAGCGTGGCCAGGCCGGCGGTGAACAGCGCGACCAGCAGCAGGTGCAGGGCGGTGAGGCCCCTGCGGCGCGCTGCACCGGCCGGCGTCCGAGACCCTGCTCGCGCGGGCCTGCTTCGTCGACCGTGCCGGCGGACACGGCCCGTCGGGTGCGTCACTCGACCTCCTCGGCGGATTCGTTGAGGTCGGAACCTAACGCAGTTGCCGGGTCCTGCCGCCACCATGCGCCGAGCTGTGACCTTTCCGCGACACGCCGTGGCGCCCGGGTCGCGCACAGTGGTGAAGCACCGGCGCGGTCGGGTGACGGGTGGCTCAGCCCCCGTCGCGGCCGGCCGGGCGCCGCGCGGCGAGGGTCATGCAGGTCAGCCGCGCGGTGGCGGTGCGCCGTCCCTGGTCGTCGGTGACGTCGATGAGGAAGGTGGAGAGCGTGCGGCCCCGGCGCACCGGCGTGCAGACGGCGGTCACCGTGCCCGCGGTCGCCGCGCGGAGGTAGCTGACGTTGAGCTCGATGCCGACGACCTGCCGGTCCGGGCCGGCGCCCACGGCCGCGGCCATCGACCCGATCGTCTCCGCGAGCGTGCAGGTGGCGCCGCCGTGCAGGAGGCCGAAGGGCTGCTCGTTGCCCGCGACCGGCATCGTCGCGACCAGCCGGTCGGGGTTCCAGTCGGTGATCCGCACGCCGAGCTTGTCGTCGAGAGGGCTGCTGATGCCGTCGGGCAGCCAGTCCGGGGGAGGGGTGCTCACGGCACGGCACGGTAGTGGCCCCGTCGCAGGGACCCGCGGCGAGCGTGCGAGTCGTGGGGGCGACGGAGTCCTTTCACTACGATCGGCGGCGATGTCCGCTCCGGTCTCCACCTCCGCGCCCGCCGCCCCTTCGAGCCCGGGCACCCGCCCGCGGCTGCTGCTCCTCGACGGGCACTCGCTGGCCTACCGGGCGTTCTTCGCGCTGCCGGTGGAGAACTTCTCGACCACCACGGGCCAGCCGACGAACGCCGTCTACGGCTTCACGTCGATGCTGATCAACATCCTGCGCGACGAGCAGCCCACGCACCTCGCCGTCGCCTTCGACGTCGGCCGGAAGACGTTCCGGAGCGAGATCTTCGCCGAGTACAAGGCCAACCGCGCCGAGAGCCCGACCGACTTCCGCGGGCAGGTCAGCCTCGTGCAGGAGGTGCTCGGCGCGCTGCGCGTCCCGGTCATCACCGCCGAGGGCTACGAGGCCGACGACGTCATCGCCACGCTCACCGTGCAGGCCGTCGAGCAGGGCATGGACGTGCTGATCGCCACCGGCGACCGCGACGCCCTGCAGCTGGTCAACGAGCACGTCACCGTGCTGTACCCGCGCAAGGGCGTCTCGGACATGACGCGCTTCACGCCGGAGGAGGTCGAGACCAAGTACGGCCTGTCGCCCGCGCAGTACCCCGACTTCGCGGCGCTGCGGGGCGACCCCAGCGACAACCTGCCCAGCATCCCGAGCGTCGGCGAGAAGACCGCCGCCAAGTGGGTGCGCGAGTACGGCTCGCTGGACGCCCTCGTCGACCAGGTGGACACCGTCAAGGGCAAGGTGGGGGAGAAGCTGCGCGAGCACCTCTCCTCCGTGCTGCAGAATCGGCGGCTCACCGAGCTGGACCGGCAGGTGCCGCTGGAAGTGGGGCCGGCCGACCTCGCCGTCCAGCCGTGGGACCGCAACGAGGTGCACACCCTCTTCGACAACCTGCAGTTCCGCGTGCTCCGCGACCGGCTCTTCGCCACCCTCACCAGCGCCGAGCCGGAGGTCGAGGGCGGCTTCGACGTCACCGTCGACGAGGTGCCGGCCGGCGGGCTGGGCGCCTGGCTCGACGCGCACGCCCGCACCGGCCGCACCGGTGTGATCTTCCGCGGCACCTGGGGGCGCGGCGCCGGCGAGCTGACCGGCCTGGCCCTGGCGGCGGCCGACGACCACACCGCCTTCGTCGACCTGGGCCCGGCCCTGGACGTCGCGGACGAGCAGGCGCTGGCCGCCTGGCTCGCCGACGCCGACCGGCCGAAGGTGGTGCACGAGGTCAAGGGCCCGCTGCTGGCGATCTGGGCCCGCGGCTGGGAGCTCGCCGGGGTGGTCAGCGACACCGCGCTCGCCGCCTACCTCGCGTTGCCGGGGCAGCGCTCCTTCGACCTCGGCGACCTGGCGGTCCGCTACCTGCGCCGGGAGCTCAAGGACGCCGCCGAGCCGGAGGAGCAGCTGACCCTCGACGGCCTGGGCCCCAGCGAGGACGACGTCGCCGCCGAGGCCGCGAAGGCCGACGTCCTCAAGGCCGTGGCGGTCAACGACCTCTCCGACGCGCTCGAGCAGGTGCTCGGCCAGCGCGGCGGCGGCCACCTGCTCGGCGAGATCGAGCTGCCGCTGACGTTCGTGCTGGGCCGCATGGAGCACCGAGGAATCGCCGCCGACCTGGAATTCCTGCACGAGCTGCAGCGGGAGTTCGCCGAGGGGGTCGCCGCCGCGGCGGCCGAGTGCTACGCCGTCATCGGCCGCGAGGTGAACCTCGGCTCGCCCAAGCAACTGCAGATCGTGCTCTTCGACGAGCTCGGCCTGCCCAAGACGAAGAAGAACAAGACCGGCTACACCACCGACGCCGAGGCGCTGACCAACCTGCTCGCCCAGACCGGGCACCCGTTCCTCGAGCACCTCATGCGCCACCGCGACGTCACCCGGCTGCGCACCGTCATCGACGGGCTGATCCCCATGGTCGACGACGCCGGGAGGATCCACACCACCTTCCAGCAGACCATCGCGGCGACCGGGCGGCTCTCCTCGACCGACCCGAACCTGCAGAACATCCCGATCCGCACCGCCGAGGGCCGACGGATCCGCCAGGCCTTCGTCGTCGGGCAGGGCTACGAGTCGCTGATGACGGCCGACTACAGCCAGATCGAGATGCGGATCATGGCGCACCTCTCGGGCGACGAGGGGCTCATCGAGGCCTTCATGTCGGGGGAGGACCTGCACTCCTTCGTCGCCTCGCGCGCGTTCGACATCCCGATCGAGGAGGTCGACCCGGAGATGCGCCGCCGGATCAAGGCGATGAGCTACGGGCTGGCCTACGGGCTCTCCGCCTACGGGCTGTCCGGGCAGCTGCGCATCTCCGTCGAGGAGGCGCGCGAGCAGATGCACGCCTACTTCGAGCGCTTCGGCGGCATCCGCGACTACCTCGACGGCGTCGTGGACGACGCCCGCCAGACCGGCTACACCGAGACGACCCTGGGCCGGCGGCGCTACCTGCCCGACCTCACCAGCGACAACGGGCAGCGCCGGCAGATGGCCGAGCGCATGGCGCTCAACGCCCCCATCCAGGGCTCCGCGGCCGACGTCATCAAGGTGGCGATGCTGAACGTGGAGAAGGCGATCGCTGCCGAGGGGCTGGCCTCGCGGATGCTGCTGCAGGTCCACGACGAGCTCGTGCTCGAGGTCGCGCCGGGGGAGAAGGAGGCCCTGGACGAGCTGGTCCGCCGGGAGATGGCGGGCGCCGCGCAGCTGTCGGTGCCGCTCGAGGTCTCCGTCGGCGTCGGCGCGAGCTGGGACGCCGCGGCCCACTGACGGCAGGCGTCCCGCGTTACAGGCTGTTGTCGATCCGGGCCGGTCGGCCCGTCGGATGTGTCACGGGCCGCTCCCTGGCCCACACCGGGTCCATGGGCTTCCCCGCACCTTCCGGTCCGACCCGTCCACCGGTCCCCGCCTGGCTCGCCACGTCCTCGGCCGTGGGCGGCCGGCTGCTCGTGCTCGCCGTCCTGCTGTGGCTCCTCGCGGGCTTCGCGGTCAAGCTGACGCTGCCCCTGGTGGCCGTCCTCATCGCGCTGCTCGTCGCCGGCATCCTGACGCCGCTCGTGGAGTGGTCGCACGGTCGCGGGGCGCCGCGCTGGCTGGCCGCGGGCGGGGCGGTGCTGCTCCTGGTCGGCGTCCTCGGTGCCGTGCTCCTGGCCCTGGGTGCGCGCATCTCCGGCCAGCTGCCCCGGTTGCGGGAGCAGTTCCAGCAGGTCGCCTCGGACCTGTCGCAGCGCTTCGGCGTCGAGCTGCCGGGTCTCGGCTCTGCCGGCTCCGGCGGGGGCGGATCGGGCGGTGGTACCACCGCCGGCGACCTGCTCGCCCCCGCGCGGACGGTGGCCGAGGTGGTGGTCGGCGCCTTCCTGGTCGTCGCCCTGGCCTACCTCTTCCTGCACGGTGGCCCGGGGATCTGGCGCTGGCTGCTGGGGAAGTTCGGCGGCCGGCTGCGGGAGGACGTCGACGCCGGCGGCCGCGCGGCCTGGACCACCGTGGGTGGCTACGTCCGCGGCCTGACGATCGTGGCGCTCTTCGACGCGGTGGGCATCGGGGTCGGCCTGCTGGTCATCGGGGTCCCGCTGGCGCTGACCCTCGCGGCGCTGCAGTTCCTGGCGTCCTACATCCCGACGATCGGCGCCTTCGTCGCGGGGCTGGTCGCCGTCGTCGTCGCCTACGCCTCCGGGGGGCTGGCCACCGCCGCGCTGGTCCTGGGGCTGGTCGTGGTCGTGCAGCAGCTCGGCAACTCGTTCGTGGAGCCCTACGTGATGCGCAACCGGCTGCCCCTCAACGCCGCGACGGTGCTGCTCGCGGTCACCGTCGGGGGGGTGCTGTGGGGGATCGCCGGGGCGCTGCTGTTCGTGCCGCTGGCCGCCGCGATCTCCGCCGCCGCCCACGAACTGTGGGTGCGGCACGGGCGCCGGCCCGTCGCGGGCGGGTGACCCCTCACGCGGGCGCGCGGCAGACCAGGATCAGCGTGCCCGGGACCAGGGCGCCGCGCTCGGGGGACCACTGCCCCCAGCTCTCCGTGCGGCCGGGCGTCCACTCCGGCTCGACCAGGTCCTCCAGCACCAGACCGGCGCCCACGACGGCGCGCACCCAGTCGCCCACGGTGCGGTGGTGCTCCACGTAGACGGCCCGGCCGCCGTCGTCGGTCTCCACGTAGGGGGTGCGGTCGAAGTAGGAGGAGACGATCCGCAGGTCCTCCGGGTCGGGGGAGTCGGGGAACGGCCAGCGCATCGGGTGGTTGACCGACGCGACGAAGCGCCCACCCGGTCGCAGCACCCGGGCCACCTCCCGCAGCGCCCCCTCGACGTCGGCGACGAACGGCAGCCCGCCGAACGCCGAGCAGGCCAGGTCGACGCTGGCACCGGCCAGCGGGAGCGCACCGGCGTCGGCCTGCAGCAGCGGGACGTCGACGCCGGTGGAGCGGTTGAGCTCGGCGGCGTGCGCGAGCATCCCGGCCGAGAGGTCCATCGCCACGACCTCGGCGCCCGCGGTCCGCAGCCACCGGGCGCACGGCGCCGAGCCGCAGCCGATCTCCAGCACCCGGCGGCCGGCGACCTCGCCCAGCAGGTGCGCGTCCGCCTCGCGCAGGCCCTCGGGGCACCACAGGAAGTCGGCGTCACCGAGGTCGGAGCCGTGCTCGGCGAGGTACGCCGGCGCCGCCGCGTCCCACCACCGGCGGTTGGCCCGCGCCGACTCCTCGGTGCCGGCGGCGCGGCGGGCCACCCCGCCCGCCGCGGGGTAGCCGTCGCTGCCGAGGGGGAGGCCCGGGCCGGCGGAGGGTGCGCTCATGACACGCCGATCGTGACACGCCGCCGGCCGGGGAAGACCGGTCGCACCCAGGTGGACCGCGCGCGCCCGGCGTCCGTACCATGGAGAGGCGCCAGAGGTCTGTCGTGCCCTTCCCCTTCGGGAATGCCCGCGCCGGTTCTCCCCGCTGTACCTCCCCGCGGTCCGACGGCCGCGGGTCGTCCTGTCCCTACGCATAAACCGTCCGGAGCAACCAACCACATGACCTCCACTCAGGTCCGTCCTTCCAGCACCCCCCAGGTCGCCATCAACGACATCGGCACCGCCGAGGACTTCCTCGCGGCGATCGACCAGACGATCAAGTACTTCAACGATGGCGACATCGTCGAGGGCGTCATCGTCAAGGTGGACCGGGACGAGGTGCTGCTGGACATCGGCTACAAGACCGAGGGCGTCATCCCCTCGCGCGAGCTGTCCATCAAGCACGACGTCGACCCCAACGAGGTCGTGAGCGTCGGCGACGAGGTGGAAGCCCTGGTCCTCCAGAAGGAGGACAAGGAAGGGCGGCTGATCCTCTCCAAGAAGCGTGCGCAGTACGAGCGCGCCTGGGGCACGATCGAGGCCAAGAAGGAAGCCGACGAGGTCGTCACCGGCACCGTCATCGAGGTCGTCAAGGGTGGCCTCATCCTCGACATCGGCCTCCGCGGGTTCCTCCCCGCCTCGCTGGTCGAGATGCGTCGCGTCCGCGACCTGCAGCCCTACGTGGGCCGCGAGCTCGAGGCGAAGATCATCGAGCTCGACAAGAACCGCAACAACGTCGTCCTCTCGCGCCGCCAGTGGCTGGAGCAGACGCAGTCCGAGGTGCGCAGCGAGTTCCTCAACAAGCTCGCCAAGGGCCAGGTGCGCTCGGGTGTCGTCTCCTCGATCGTCAACTTCGGTGCGTTCGTGGACCTGGGCGGCGTCGACGGCCTCGTGCACGTCTCCGAGCTGTCCTGGAAGCACATCGACCACCCGTCCGAGGTCGTCGAGGTGGGCCAGGAGGTCACCGTCGAGGTCCTCGACGTCGACCTGGACCGCGAGCGGGTCTCCCTGTCGCTGAAGGCGACGCAGGAGGACCCGTGGCGTCAGTTCGCCCGCACGCACCAGATCGGGCAGGTCGTCCCCGGCAAGGTCACCAAGCTGGTCCCCTTCGGTGCGTTCGTGCGCGTCGACGAGGGCATCGAGGGCCTGGTGCACATCTCCGAGCTGGCCGAGCGCCACGTGGAGATCCCGGAGCAGGTCGTGCAGGTCGGCGACGAGATCCTGGTCAAGGTCATCGACATCGACCTGGACCGCCGCCGGATCTCGCTGTCGCTCAAGCAGGCCAACGAGGGTGTCGTCGGCGACGAGGAGACCTTCGACCCGGCCGCCTACGGCATGGCCGCCTCCTACGACGAGCAGGGCAACTACATCTACCCCGAGGGCTTCGACGCCGAGACCGGCGAGTGGCTCGAGGGCTACGACGAGGCCCGCGAGACGTGGGAGCGGCAGTACGCCGAGGCCCAGGCCCGCTTCGAGGCGCACCGCAAGCAGATCGCGGCGGCCAAGGAGGCCGACGCCGAGGCTGCGGCCGGCGGCAGCTACTCCAGCGCCGAGCCCACGCCGGACGCCCCGAGCACCGGTGGCACGCTCGCCAGCGACGAGGCGCTCGCCGCGCTGCGCGCGAAGCTGGCCGGCGGGGAGTGATCTGAGGGTCTGAGACCCGCAGGCACCGCACGTCGGAGGCCCAGGACCCGGTGGTCCTGGGCCTCTGGCGTTCCCGGGCCCGGCGACCATTCGGGAGCGGCGGGTGCACCGAACTGCGCGAGCACGACGAAGGCCCGTGGACGGTGTCCACGGGCCTTCGTCGGAAGCCGGGTGCACGGGGCCCGCTCCTGCGCGCTCCTGCGCTGCGCCACCGCGAGGGCGGGGCGGGCGGGGGGCTACAGGCTGAGGATGATGGCGAACGCCGTGCGGGGGCGCCCGCCGGAGCCCGCGAGGAAGCTCCAGGTGTGCCGGCCGGTGGTCGGCGTGGAGAACATCCAGCGCAGCAGCGAGCTGCGGTGGGCGACGGCGGGGCGCTGGTACTGCATGCGCTCCCGGACGGCCGGGATGTCGGCGCAGCGCACGCCCGTGGCAGAGCCGAGCCGGTGCCGGCCGGCGGCGCGGGACGACGGGGACGCAGCGGGCGTGTGACGGGACATGTTCTCGGTCTACCTCTCTCGGCGGGGAAGATCGCCGGGGCAGACGTTAACGGTGGTGCGCGTGTGACTGCTGCGACGCGCCCGGCGCGTCGCCGGCGTGTTACCTCTCCGTGATCTCCGGGAGGGATGGGTCGCTACTGTCCGTGCGTGCTGAGGATCGGACTGACGGGCGGGATCGGCTCGGGCAAGAGCACCGTGTCCAGGTTGCTGGCCGAACGTGGCGCCGTGGTCGTGGACGCCGACCTGATCGCCCGGGAGGTGCTCGAACCCGGGACGCCGGGCCTCGCCGCGGTCGTGAGGGAGTTCGGCGAGGGGGTGCTGGCCGAGGATGGCTCCCTGGACCGGGCGGCGCTGGCGGCCATCGTCTTCTCCGACGAGGAGGCGCGGCGGCGTCTCGACGCCCTGGTCCACCCGCTCGTGCGGCAGCGGTCGGCCGAGCTGGTCGCCGCGGCTCCCGAGGACGCCGTCGTCGTCAACGACGTGCCATTGCTCGTGGAGACCGGGCAGGCGGGGAGCTACGACCTCGTCGTCGTCGTGGAGACGCGGCAGGAGATCCGCGTGGCCCGACTGGTGGAGCGGGGCCTGACCGAGGCCGACGCGCGCGCCCGCATCGCCGCCCAGGCGACCGACGGGCAGCGGCGCGCGGTCGCCGACGTCGTCCTCGACAACAGCGGGAACCTGCAGCACCTGGCCGAGCAGGTCGACCGGTTCTGGGCGGAGCGGGTCCAGCCGATCCGTGGCTGACGGGGGACTCGCTGCTCCGTCGCCGCCGGCAGCTCCTGCTGTGCCTCGGCTGGGCCCTGGCCTCGCGGCGACGGTTGCGCCAGGAGGGGACGGCCCGAGACGGGGCGGCCGCGCCGGCTCGATCTCGCCGTGCGGAGGACGGCGACCGTCTCGTCGGCGACCTCCACCTCCGCCGGTAGGCCGCCGGAACGACAAGACCCCGGGCGCCTGTCGGCATCCCGGGGCCTTCGTGTGGTGGGCGATACTGGGTTCGAACCAGTGACCTCTTCCGTGTCAAGGAAGCGCGCTACCACTGCGCCAATCGCCCGATCCGGCCGGTGGGCCGGCTCCCTCCTCCGCGCTCGTGCCCCGCGAGGAAGCGACGAGGTGGAGACGGGATTTGAACCCGTGTAGACGGCTTTGCAGGCCGTTGCCTCGCCTCTCGGCCACTCCACCGCACGCGGGCACCAGTCTCTCGACCGGTGCCCGAGGTTCCGAGCGGACGACGGGATTCGAACCCGCGACCCTCACCTTGGCAAGGTGATGCTCTACCAACTGAGCCACGTCCGCGTTACGGGAAGAACTCTAGCGGACGCCCTGAGGGGGTGTGCAGGGGGGGCCCCCATCCCTCTCCCCGGTGGCCCGCCGGAGCGTTTCCGCTGGTCAGCGCCCCGGTGTGTCGGGTCCGCCGTTGGACAGCAGGGCGTCGAGCTCCTGGTCGAGCTGCAGCAGCGCGCCCTCCGAACCCGACGGCACCAGGGCCTCGGTGTGCCGCAGGAAGGCCGAGACCGTCGCGCGGGAGAGCTCGAAGAGGGCCTCTCCCGACGGGGCGCGCAGGTGCAGGTAGAGCAGGTCCGACGTCGCGCGCGCCGGCCAGATCCGGACGTCGCCGTCGCCCGCGGGGTGCTCGAGACCGGCCTGGAGCAGCTCGCGGCTGACCAGCCAGGCGATGCCCTCCTCGCCGTCGACCGCGCCGTCCTGCTCGCCGGCGTCGCCGAAGGCGATGCGCACCGCGTAGGGGTCGGTCGGGTCGTAGCACAGCAGCGCCGGGACCTCGGTCCAGGACCGCGGGCCGACCAGCTGGAGAGTGATGGGCGAGATGTGGCCCGAGGTCCATCGGCTCGTCATGACAGTTCCAACGAGCGCGCTTGGCAGAAGTGACGTGCTGGGTCTCGTCGAGTCACAGCAGCATCATGCGTCACGGACGGGTGTTGCAAACCGGATGGGCGCGTCGCACCGAACTCCTCGTGTGACGATGGGCGCCGTGAGCCGACCGGTCCTCCGGCCGGAGGACGGCGTCGGCGACGTCGAGATCCTCCGGCGCATCCGTGCCGGGGACCGGAACGCCGTCGACGAGCTGTACCAGCGCTTCCGCCGGCCGGCGTTCGCCCTGGCGCGGCGCATCCTCGGGGACGACGGTCTGGCCGAGGACGTGCTGCAGGACGTGTTCCTCGGCGTGTGGCGGGACCCGGACGCCTACGACCAGGCCCGCGGCAGCTTCTCCTCCTGGCTGCTGGCCGTCGTCCACCACAAGGCGGTCGACGCCGTGCGCCGCGAGGAGTCGCAGCGCCGTCGTCAGCACCGGGCCGAGGACGAGGCGGCGCTCGAGGGGCCGGTGGCCGCCCGGGACGTCGAGGACGACGCCTGGTCCCGCGTGGTGTCCCAGCAGGTGCGCTCAGCGCTGGGCGAGCTGCCCGCGGCCCAGAAGGAGGCGCTGACGCTGGCCTACTACGGGGGCTTCACGCAGCGGGAGGTGGCGGCCCTGACGGGGACGCCGCTCGGCACGGTCAAGACCAGGATGCTGGCCGGCATGCGCCGGCTCCGCTCGGAGCTCGGCGGGCTGGCCGGCCCGCCAGGGGGCAGTGCGCTGGAGGGCGGCTCGCCGGTGGACGGGACGACGCGATGAACGGCGAGCACGCGTACGACGAGCTCGCGGTCGGCTGGGCCCTGCACTCCCTCGAGCCGGAGGACGACGCCCGGTTCGCGCGGCACCTGCCCACCTGCGAGCGCTGCGCCCGCACGGTGGCCGAGACCTCGGAGCTCATGGCCGCCATGGCGCACGACCTGCCGGCCGCTGAGCCCTCCCCGCAGCTCCGTGACCGCCTCCGGGCCGCCGTCGACGCGACCGAGCAGCTGCCGTCCCGGGCGGCCGCCGAGGCGCCGGCTCCCGCACCCCTCCGCGAGGAGGCGCCTCCGGTGCCCCGCCCGGCGCCGGGGCGGCGCAGGCTGCTGCCCCGGGCGCTGGTCGCGGCGGCGGTCGCCGCCGTCGTCGGGCTGGGCGTGTGGGTGGCCGCGCTGGACCGCGCCCGTGACGACCTGCGCGCCACGGTCGCGGCCCAGGAGGAGGTCGTTGCCGAGCTGCTGCGCCCCGGCCGGGCCGCGATCGCGCCGCTGACCGCCGAGGACGAGCGCCAGGTGGCAACCGTCGTGGTCCGGGAGGGGGACGTCCAGGTGGTCACCGACGGGCTGGAGCGCAACGACACGTCGTCCACGACCTACGTGGTGTGGGGGCTCGGCGCCGGGGACCCGGTGGCGCTCGGGGAGTTCGACGTCGTGCGTTCGCAGATCGAGGTCCGGGCCGTACGCTCCGAGGGGACCGGCCTCGACGACTTCCCCGCATACGGCATCAGCATCGAGCCCGGTCGGCAGGCTCCGTCGGCACCGACGGAGGTAGTGGCGACCGGGCAGGTGACCAGCTGAGCGCGCGAGAGACGACGACGGGGCCCGTGGCTGAGGCGCGCCAGCAGCCGGAGACCCCGGGCGAGCGGCGGACGCGGTACGACAACGACGACGTGCACAGCCTGCGCGAGCGCGTCGCCGGGGCACGCTGGCGCCGGCGTCTCGCGCTCCGCCGCGGCCTGAACCACAGCTACCGGGTGGGCGTCGGCATCGTCGGCAGCCTGATCGTCGCCATGGGCCTGCTCACCATCCCGCTGCCCGGCCCGGGCTGGCTCACCGTGCTCGCCGGCCTGTTCATCCTCGCCACGGAGTTCACGTGGGCCGAGCGGACGTTGGAGTTCACCAAGCGCCACGTCACCCGCTGGACCGAGTGGGTCGGCGCCCAGCGGGTCTGGGTCCGGCTGCTCATCGGGCTGGCGACCGCCGCGTTCGTGTACGGCATCCTCGTCGTCTCGCTGCACCTCATGGGGGTGCCCGACTGGGTGCCGGGGTGGGTGCCGCTCTGGCGGTGAGCGTCTGGCACAATCGGACGCGCAACGGGCGATTGGCTCAGTGGTAGAGCGCTTCGTTCACACCGAAGAGGTCACTGGTTCGAACCCAGTATCGCCCACCGGCACGCAGGGCCAGGGAAACCCGGAGACGGGGGAACCTGGCCCTGCGTCGTCTCCCGGCGGGCGCGGGGGCGCCGGGGCGCGGATCGCGGGACCATGGACGGCGATGACCGCGCAGCCCGACCGCGCCGCCCGGCTCCAGCTGGTGCTGGACCGCGACGGCCCCACCTGCGTGTGGTGCGGGCGCACCTTCTCCCCGCTGGTCACCCCCACCACCGAGCACGTCGTGCCCCGCGTCAAGGGCGGGCCGTCGTGGCTGGAGAACGAGGTGGCGGCGTGCCGCCGGTGCAACGGGGAGCGGGGGCACCGCAGCCCGGTCGAGTGGCTGGAGGAGTGCCGCCGGCGGGGGTGGCCGGCCGACGCGACCCGCCTGGCCCGCGCCCTGGACGGCCTGGCCGTGGCGATCGCCCGCACCGGTGGCCAGCGGCGGGCCCGCCCCTACCTGGACGCCCAGCTCCGGCGCCTGCGCCGGTCCCGGCCGGCGGCCTAGGGTCGGTGCCGTGACGACGACCGGGCGCGTGGCGCGCATCTGGGTCTACCCCGTGAAGTCCCTCGGCGGCACCGCCCGGGAGAGCGTCCACGTGGACACGGCCGGCCCGGCGGGCGACCGCGCCTGGACCGTCGTCGACGCGGCCAGCGGCGAGGTCGTGCGCGGCAAGCACGCCCCGGGCCTGGCCGTGCTCACCCCGACCGGCGACCCCGACGCCGATGCCCGGGCGGTCACCGGGGCGCTCGGCCGCCCGGTGCGGATCGAGCCGGCGCCCGGCGGCTCCGCGGCCGACGCCGCTCCCGTGCACCTGGTCTCCCGCCAGGCGATCGACCGGGCCGCGGCCGGCGACGTCCCCGAGGGCTGCTCGGTCGACGATCCGCGCGCCAACGTGCTGCTCGACCTGCCCGACGACGACGAGCGCACCTGGGTCGGCCGCGAGCTGCGCATCGGCACCGCCCGGCTGACCGTCGTCCGGACCCCCAAGCACTGCCTGGGCGTCTACGCCGAGGTCCGGCAGCCCGGCGAGATCTCCGTCGGCGACCCCGTGCTGCTCTAGCGTCGTCGCCCATGCGTCGCTGGTGGGCCGCCGGGGCGGCCGCGCTCCTGCTGACCGGCTGCGGCAGCGAGGCGGGTGCGCCCGCCGAGCGGGCCGGGGACCCCGTCGCCACGGCCCCCGCCGGTACCCCGGGACCGCCGCCGGAGCCGGAGAGCTTCACGCTCGTGGCGACCGGCGACGTGCTGGTGCACCAGGGGCGGGCGCTGACCTCCGGCGCGCTCCGCCCCGACGGCTCCTACGACTTCAGCGGTGTGCTCGCGCCGGTCTCCGGGATCATCGGCGGGGCCGACCTGGCCATCTGCCACCTGGAGACGCCGGTGGCGCCGGAGGGCGGGCCGTACCGCGGCTACCCGAGCTTCAGCGTCCAGCCCGAGATCCTCGACGCGCTGGCCGGTGCGGGCTACGACGTGTGCTCGACGGCGTCCAACCACTCGCTGGACGCCGGCTTCGACGGGCTCACCCGCACCCTGGACGCCCTCGAGCGGGTGGGGATCGCGGCCACCGGCACGTACCGCAGCGAGGGGGAGGGCGCGGAGCCGACGATCGTCGACGTGGCCGGCGTGCGGGTGGGCCACGTCGCCGCGACGTTCAGCCTCAACGGGGTGCCGCTGCCCGCGGGCCGGGAGTGGTCGGTCGACGTCGTCGCGGTGCCGGACGTCTCCGGGATGCTGGCCGGGGCGGCGCGGGCGCGGGCCGCGGGCGCGGACGTCGTCGTCGCCAGCCTGCACTGCTGCCAGGAGTACGACCACGACCCGACGGAGGGCCAGGTCGCCGCGGCCCGTGCGCTGCTCGCCTCCCCGGACGTCGACCTGGTGCTGGGCCACCACGCGCACGTGGTGCAGCCCTTCGAGCGCATCGACGGCGAGTGGGTCGCCTACGGCCTGGGCAACCACATCGCCGAGCACGCCACCCGGGGCTACCCGACGGAGGACTCGGTGGCCGCGCGCTTCACCTTCACCCGCGGGGACGACGGCCGGTTCGCCGTCTCGGTGGCCGAAGCGGTGCCGCTGCGCATCGAGTTCGGCGCCGGCGTGCGGGTGGTGCCGGCCGACCCGGTCAGCTTCGCGCGGATCGTCGACGTCCTCGACGGTCGGGGCGCGGTCGCGGCCGGGCTGGAGGTCGTCCGGGACTGAGCCGGGCGCGCACTAGGCTCGGGACCGCAGAAGGGGGGGGGGGGGGGGCCCCCCCGCCCCCCCCCGCCCCCCCCCCCCCCGCACCCCCCCCCCCCCCCCCCCCCCCCCCCCCCCCCCCCCCCCCCCCCCCCCCCGCCGTCCCGATCCCTGGAGCATCTCGTGTCCACCCAGCCCTCGCCCACCGCCGTCGGACCGATCCGGGTGCCGGCCGGGACGACGGCGCAGGACGCGCTCAAGGCGGCCGGTGTCCCGCTGAAGGGCCCCGACGGCGCGGTCGTCGTCCGCGAGGTGGCCACCGGTGACCTCAAGGACCTCGCCTGGACCCCGGACGCCGACGCCGAGGTCGAGGCCGTCGCGGCGGCCAGCGCGGACGGGCGGGCGGTCATCCGCCACTCGGCCGCCCACGTGCTCGCCCAGGCCGTGCAGGAGCTCTTCCCCGGCACCCGGCTGGGCATCGGCCCGCCGGTCGAGAACGGCTTCTACTACGACTTCGACCCCGAGCGCCCCTTCACCCCCGAGGACCTGCAGGCCCTCGAGAAGAAGATGACCGAGATCGTCCGCGCCGGGCAGCGCTTCTCCCGCCGGGAGATCAGCGACGCCGACGCCCAGGCCGAGCTCGCGCACGAGCCGTTCAAGCTCGAGCTCATCGGGCTGAAGGGCGGCGAGGCTGCGTCCTCGGAGGACGGCGCCTCCGTCGAGGTCGGCGGCGCGCAGCTGACCATGTACGACAACCTCGACGCCCGCACCGGCGACCGCGTGTGGACCGACCTGTGCCGCGGCCCCCACCTGCCGCGCACCAGCAGCATCCCGGCGTTCTCCCTCACCCGGTCCGCGGCGGCCTACTGGCGGGGCAGCGAGAAGAACCCGCAGCTGCAGCGCGTCTACGGCACCGCATGGGAGAGCAAGGACGCGCACAAGGCGTACCTGGAGCACCTGGCCGAGGCCGAGCGGCGCGACCACCGCCGGCTGGGCGTGGAGCTGGACCTGTTCAGCTTCCCCGACGAGATCGGCTCGGGCCTGGTGGTCTTCCACCCCAAGGGCGGTGTGGTGAAGCGGGAGATGGAGGACTACGTCCGCCGTCGCCACATCGAGGAGGGCTTCGACTACGTCGGCACCCCGCACATCAGCAAGGGCGGGCTGTTCGAGACCTCGGGGCACCTGCCCTACTACGAGGACACGATGTTCCCGGGCATGGACCTGGAGAACTCGACGTACTACCTCAAGGCCATGAACTGCCCGATGCACAACCTGATCTTCCGGTCGCGCGGGCGGTCCTACCGCGAGCTGCCGCTGCGCTTCTTCGAGTTCGGGTCGGTCTACCGGTACGAGAAGTCGGGCGTCGTCCACGGCCTCACCCGCGTGCGCGGGCTCACCCAGGACGACTCGCACAGCTACGTCACCCCGGAGCAGGCGCCGGGGGAGGTGCGGCACCTGCTGGACTTCGTGCTCAGCCTGCTGCGCGACTTCGGCCTGGACGACTACTACCTGGAGCTCTCCACCCGTGGGGAGTCGGAGAAGTTCATCGGCTCCGACGAGCAGTGGGCGGAGGCCACCGCCGTGCTCGAGGCGGCTGCCCGCGAGACCGGCCTGGAGCTCGTGCCCGACCCGGGTGGTGCGGCGTTCTACGGCCCGAAGATCTCCGTGCAGGCGCGCGACGCCATCGGCCGCACCTGGCAGATGTCGACCATCCAGTACGACTTCAACCAGCCCGCCCGCTTCGGCCTGGAGTACACGACCGCCGACGGCTCCCGCCAGCAGCCGGTGATGATCCACTCGGCGAAGTTCGGCTCCATCGAGCGGTTCTTCGGCGTCCTCACCGAGCACTACGCCGGCGCCTTCCCGGCCTGGCTGGCCCCGGTGCAGGTGGTGGGCATCCCGGTCACCGACGACCAGGTGCCCTACCTGACCGACGTCGCGCTGGAGCTGCGCGCCCGCGGCATCCGGGTGGAGATCGACGACTCCGACGACCGCATGCAGAAGAAGATCCGGACCGCGTCGAAGCAGAAGGTGCCCTTCGTGCTCATCGCCGGGGCCACCGACGCCGAGGCCGGGGCGGTCTCCTTCCGCTTCCGCGACGGCAGCCAGGACAACGGGGTCGCCGTCGACGCCGCCGTCGAGCGGATCGCCGCCTGGATCGCGGCCCGCAGCAACGCCGATCCGACGGCGGAGACCGCGGCGGTCCCCGGATGAGCGAGGACAACGCCCCCTACCGGGTGCCGGTGTCCTCCGACGACGGCGGCCCGGCGACGGTGTTCGAGCACCTGTGGACGCCCTACCGGATGGCCTACATCCGCGGCGAGGGCAAGCCCACCGGGGCGCACGACTGCCCGTTCTGCGTCATCCCCACGCTCGGCGACGAGGAGGGGCTGGTCGTGGCGCGGGGGGCGTCGGTGTTCGCCGTCCTCAACCTGTACCCGTACAACGCCGGTCACCTGATGCTCGTGCCGTACCGGCACGTGCCGGACTACACCGACCTCACCGCCGAGGAGGTCGCCGAGCTGGGTGCCTTCACCCAGACGGCGATGCGGGTGGTGCGCGCGGTGACCGGGGCGCACGGGTTCAACATCGGGATGAACCAGGGCGCCGTCGCGGGCGCGGGCATCGCCGACCACCTGCACCAGCACGCCGTGCCGCGCTGGGGTGGGGACACCAACTTCATGCCGGTCGTGGGGCTCACGCGCGTGCTGCCGCAGGTGCTGGGCGAGACGCGCACCCTGCTCGCCGCGGCCTGGGCCGACCACGCCAGCAGGACGGAGGCCTGAGTGCTCGGCGTCAACGCCCGGCCCGTGGTGGCCAAGGTGGTCAACCCGCTGGCCGCGCGGCTGGCCCGCGTCGGGGTCACCCCGGACATGGTGACCATCACCGGCACGGTCGGCGCGATCGCCGGGGCCGCCGGCCTCATCGCCACCGGCCACCTCTTCTGGGGCGCGTTCACCGTCACGGTGTTCGTCCTGCTCGACATGCTCGACGGGGCGCTGGCCCGGCTCCGCGGCGGTGGCTCGGTCTTCGGCGCGGTGCTGGACTCCACCGGCGACCGCGCCGCCGACGCCGCCATCTTCGGCGCGCTGGTCTGGTGGTTCTCCGGCACCGGCGACAACCGGCTGCTGGTGCTGCTGGCCCTGCTCTGCCTGGTCCTGGGCGTGCTCACCAGCTACATCAAGGCCCGCGCCGAGGGCATGGGCCTGGCCTGCGACGTCGGGGTCGTCGAGCGGACCGAGCGGCTGATCCTCGTGCTGACCGGCACCGGGTTCACCGGGCTGGGCATCCCGTACGCCGTGCACGTCGCGCTCTGGGTGCTCCTGGCCGGCAGCGCGGTGACGGTGGCCCAGCGCGTCCTGGCGGTGAAGCGGGCCGCCGACGGCCGGCGGATCACGCCGTGACCGGCGCCCGGGCGCGGCTGGCCGGGCGGCTGTCCGACGCGGGCTACGCGGCGGGCTGGCGGGCGGTGCGGATGCTGCCGGAGCCGGCCGCGCGTGGGCTGTTCGACCGGGCCGGGGACTGGGCCGCCGCGCGCGACGGCAGGGGTGTCCGCCAGCTGCGGGCCAACCTGCGCGTGGTCACCGGCGACCGGCTGACCGACGCCGAGCTCGACGAGCTGACCCGCCGGGCGATGCGCTCCTACGCCCGCTACTGGCAGGAGGCGTTCCGGCTGCCGACGCTGACCGCGGAGCGGATCCGCCGAGACAGCGACGTCCCCGGGATCGAGCACATCGCCCGCGCCCGCGCCGAGGGGCGCGGGGTCGTCGTGGCGCTGCCGCACAGCGGCAACTGGGACGCCGCCGGCGCCTGGTTCACCGACTGGCTGGACGGGCCGTTCATGACGGTCGCCGAGCGGCTGCGCCCCGAGTCCCTCTACCGGCGCTTCCTCGACTACCGCGAGTCCCTGGGCTTCCGGGTGGTGCCGCTCACCGGCGGGGAGCGGCCGAGCTCGGAGGTGCTGCGCGGGTGGCTCGCCGGCGGCGGCGTCGCCTGCCTGCTGGTCGACCGGAACCTCGGCGCCGGCGGGGTCCCGGTGACGTTCTTCGGGCGGGCGGCCACCGTGCCCGGTGGGGCGGCGCTGCTCGCCGACCGCACGAACGCCGCGCTGATCCCGGCCGTCTGCCAGTTCACGCCGTCCGGGTGGCGGATGTGCGTGCACCCGGAGGTGCCGGTGCGGGGTCCCGGCCGGCTCGCCGACCGGGTGACGACGGCGATGCAGCGGGTCGCCGACGTGTTCGCCGCCGGTATCGCCGAGCGCCCCGAGGACTGGCACGTGCTCGGCCGGATCTGGCCCGACGTCCCGCCCGACCCGCCCCGCTCGGAGGCGACCGCCTGATGCGCATCGGCCTGGTCTCCCCCTACCGGTGGGACGTCCCCGGCGGCGTCCAGTACCACGTGCGCGACCTGGCCGGAACGCTGCGCGGCATGGGTCACCACGTCGAGGTGCTCACCCCCGCGCAGCACGAGGAGTCGATCACCGACCCCTTCCTCACCTTCGCCGGCCGCACCGTCCCGGTCCCGTACAACGGCTCGATGGCCAGCCTGCAGTTCGGGCCGGTGTCGGCCGCGCGGGTGCGCCGCTGGCTGCGCGAGGGGCGTTTCGACGTCGTCCACGTGCACGAGCCGTCGTCGCCGTCGGTGTCCCTCCTGGTGTGCATGATCGCCCGGGGGCCGATCGTGGCGACGTTCCACACGGCCACCACCCGGTCCAAGGTGCTCGCCGTCCTCGGGCCGATGGTCCGTCCCTGGCTCGAGCGCATCGCCGGGCGGATCGCCGTCTCCGACTTCGCCCGCCGGGTGCAGGTCGAGCACCTGGGCGGGGACGCGGTGATCATCCCCAACGGCGTGCACGTCGGGTTCTTCGCCGAGGGGCCCACGCTGACCGGGCGCCCGCGGGGCGACGGCCCGCCGACGGTCGGCTTCGTGGGGCGCTTCGACGAGCCGCGCAAGGGCCTGCCGGTGCTGCTCGAGGCCATGCGCACCGTCGTGCGGGCGCACCCGGGCGCGCGCCTTCTCATCGCCGGCCGCGGGGACGCCGACCAGCTGTGGTCGATGGTCGGCACCGATCTCCGACCGCACGTGACGCTGCTGGGGGAGGTGTCGGAGGCGGACAAGGCGGCGATGCTGCGCAGCGTCGACGTCTACTGCGCGCCGAACCTGCTCGGCGAGTCCTTCGGCGTGATCCTCATCGAGGCGATGGCCGCGGGGGCGCCGGTCGTCGCCAGCGACCTCGACGCCTTCGTCCGGGTGCTGGACGACGGCGCGGCCGGCGTGGTGGTGCGCCGGGACGACCCCGGCGCCCTCGGGCGGGCGCTGTCGGACCTGCTCGCCGACCCCGGGCGGCGCGCCGAGCTGGCCGCGCGCGGCTCGCGGGTGGCCGCGGCGTACGACTGGCAGGTGCTCGCCCGGCGCATCCTCGCGGTCTACGAGACGGTGCTCCCGCCCGGTGGCGGCGTGGTGACCGCCGCGCCCGAGCACGACTTCCCCGGGGTCCCCCCGACCGGTACCGCGGCCGGACGTCCCCGCATCCGGCGCCCGCGCCGCTAGCCTCGGGGACCGTGACGCCCCAGGACTGGCTGCTGCTCGCCGCCGGAGTGCTCCTGCTCCTGGTGGCCTGGACCGGGTGGACCCTCACCCGGTTGCGGCGGCTGTCCGCGCGGGTCGACCGGGCGTGGGCGACGCTGGACGCCCAGCTGCAGCGCCGCGCTCGCCTGGCCGAGGAGCTGGCCCGCGAGCACCCCGCCGCCCTGCGGCACGACGTCCGCGTCCGGCTGGCCGCCGTCGCCGCCGAGGCACGGGGCGCCCGCGGCGCGGGAGACCGGGAGCTGGTGGAGAACGCGCTCGGCCACCAGCTGCGCGAGCTCCCGCCCGACCTGCCCGGCGTCGCCGCCGCGCTGCGCGGCGACCTGGCGGGCACCCAGACCCGGGTCGCCCTCGCCCGCCGCTTCTACAACGACGCCGTCCGCGACACCCGCGAGCTGCGCGGCCGCCGCTCCTGCCGGTGGGCGGGGCTGCACCGGTCCCGCCCGCTGCCGCGCTACTTCGACATCGACGACCGGCTGGCCGAGGTGGGGGCGGGCGCCGACGCGGCCGTCCGCCGCTCGGCCTGACCGCCGTATGGTGAGGCGCCCCATCAGCCCACCCCGAGGCGGACACACGTGACCACGCACCCCGAGCCCGCCGGCGGCCGGACCGGCACCGACCGCGTGAAGCGCGGCATGGCCGAGCAGCTCAAGGGGGGCGTCATCATGGACGTCGTCACCCCCGAGCAGGCCCGCATCGCCGAGGACGCCGGCGCCGTCGCGGTCATGGCCCTCGAGCGGGTGCCCGCCGACATCCGCGCCCAGGGCGGGATCGCGCGGATGAGCGATCCCGACATGGTGCAGGGCATCATCGACGCCGTCTCCATCCCCGTGATGGCCAAGGCCCGCATCGGCCACTTCGTCGAGGCCCAGGTGCTGCAGGCCCTCGGCGTCGACTACATCGACGAGTCCGAGGTGCTGACCCCCGCGGACGAGGCGCACCACATCGACAAGCACGCGTTCACCGTGCCGTTCGTCTGCGGCGCCACCGACCTCGGCGAGGCGCTGCGGCGCATCTCCGAGGGTGCGGCGATGATCCGCTCCAAGGGCGAGGCCGGCACCGGCAACGTCGTCGAGGCCACCCGGCACATGCGGGCGCTGCGCGCCGGCATCCGGAAGCTGGCGACCCTGGACGAGACCGAGCTGTTCGTGGCGGCCAAGGAGCTCCGCGCCCCGCACGACCTGGTGGTCGAGGTGGCTCGGCTCGGCAAGCTCCCCGTCGTCCTCTTCACCGCGGGCGGCATCGCCACCCCCGCCGACGCGGCGATGATGATGCAGCTCGGCGCCGAGGGCGTGTTCGTCGGCTCGGGCATCTTCAAGTCCGGCGACCCGGTGCAGCGGGCGGCGGCGATCGTCCAGGCCACCACCTTCTTCGACGACCCGGACGTGATCGCCAAGGTCTCCCGGGGCCTCGGCGAGCCGATGGTCGGCATCAACGTCGCGACGCTCCCGGAGAGCGAGCGGTACGCCACCCGCGGCTGGTGACCGTGGACGTCCAGCGGCGCATCGCCGGGCTGGACGTCGCGCGCGGGCTCGCCGTGCTCGGCATGTTCGCCGCCCACCTGCGGGTGGGCGGCGAGTTCGGGCCGGACCCGCGGACCTGGACGGCGGTCGTCGACGGCCGCTCGTCGATCCTCTTCGCGACCCTGGCCGGCATCTCGGTCGCACTGCTCTCCGGGCGCAGCCGGCCCCCCGAGGGGCCGGTGCTGTCCCGGGTGCGCGTGCGGATCGCCGTCCGCGCGCTGTGGGTCTTCGCGATCGGACTGGCGCTGCAGGAGCTGGACACCTTCGTCGCGGTGATCCTGGGTGTCTACGGGGTCCTCTTCCTGATGGTGCTGCCCTTCCTGCGCTGGCCGGTCCGCCGGCTGCTGGTGACCGCGGGCCTCGTCGCCGTCGTCGCCCCGCCGGTGCTCGTCGTCCTCGGCCAGGTGCTGACCACGATCGGTTCGGCGCAGGCGCTGGGACCCTCGCTGCTGGTCACCGGCTACTACCCGGCGCTGCTCTGGATCGCATTCGTCCTGGTCGGCCTGGCGGTGGGGCGGCTGGACCTCTCCTCCGGGGCGGTGCGTGCGCGGCTGGCGGCCGCGGGCGCGGTCGCCGCGGTCGTGGGCTACGGCGGGGGCTGGGCGAGCTCGGAGCTCCTGGCCGGCGGCGTGCCATCCGCCGGCCCGGAGACCGGCTTCACCGTCCCGGGCGTCTTCGACGCCCGCTGGCTGACCGGCGCAGAGGCGCACAGCGGGACGACGTTCGAGGTGGTCGGCTCCACCGGCTTCGCCGTCCTCGTGGTGGTGGGCTGCCTGCTGGCGGCCGAGCGGCTGCCGCGGGTGACCGACCCCGTCGCGGCGGTGGGGGCGCTGGCGCTCAGCGTCTACGCGGCCCACCTCCTGGCGATCCGGGTGCTGATGGACGTCGTCCCCGGCCGCGTGCAGGGCGCGGGCACGTGGCTCGGGTTCGCCGCGGCCGCGCTGGCCGGTGCCTGGATCTGGCGGCGCACCGTCGGCCGCGGCCCGCTGGAGTGGCTGCTCACCTGGACGTCGAGCCGGGCGGCCGGCCTCGCCCCGTCGGCGCCGGCGGTCTGAGCCACGCCGTAGCGTGGGCGGCCGTGTCCACCGGCCCCGCCCGCCCCGTCGTCGGGGTCCTGGCCCTCCAGGGCGACGTGCGCGAGCACCTCGCCGCGCTGCGTGCCGAGGGCGCCGACGCCCTGCCTGTGCGCCGCCCGGAGGAGCTCGCCGGCGTCGACGGGATCGTCGTCCCCGGCGGGGAGTCGACGACCATGGCCAAGCTGGCCGCCCGGTGGGGCCTGCTGGCGCCGCTGCGGGACGCCGTCCGTGCCGGGCTGCCGGCCTACGGCAGCTGCGCGGGCATGATCCTGCTCGCCGACCGGCTGGTCGGGGCGCCCCCCGGCCAGGAGACGGTCGGCGGGCTCGACGTGACGGTCCGCCGCAACGCCTTCGGCCGCCAGGTCGACTCCTTCGAGACCCGCGTCGAGCTGGACGGCGTCGACGGTGGGCCGCTGCACGCCGTCTTCATCCGGGCGCCGTGGGTCGAGGAGGCCGGGCCGGGGGTGCACGTCCTCGGCCGGGTCGTCGGGGGAGCGGCCGACGGTAGGATCGTCGCGGTCCGCCAGGGGGACGTCGTGGCGACCAGCTTCCACCCCGAGCTGACCGGGGACCGCCGGGTGCACGCGCTGTTCGTCGACATCGTGCGCCGTCACCTGGCCGACGCAGAGAGGGGAGAGCCGTGAGCGGCCACTCCAAGTGGGCGACGACCAAGCACAAGAAGGCCGGGATCGACGCCAAGCGCGGCAAGCTGTTCGCCAAGCTCATCAAGAACATCGAGGTCGCGGCCCGCACCGGCGGCGGCGACCCGGCCGGCAACCCGACGCTCTACGACGCCATCCAGAAGGCGAAGAAGAGCTCGGTGCCCAACGACAACATCGACCGGGCGGTCAAGCGCGGCGCCGGTCTCGAGGCCGGCGGCGTCGACTACCAGGGCATCACCTACGAGGGCTACGCCGCCGGCGGTGTCGCCGTCCTCGTCGAGTGCCTGACCGACAACAAGAACCGCTCGGCCATGGAGGTCCGCACCGCCATGACCCGCAACGGCGGGTCCATGGCCGACCCCGGCTCGGTCTCCTACCTCTTCTCCCGCAAGGGCGTGGTGACGGTGCCGAAGTCCGGTGACGTCGACGAGGACACCGTGCTCATGGCGGTGCTCGACGCCGGCGCCGAGGAGGTGCGCGACCTCGGCGACACCCTCGAGGTGCTCTGCGAGCCCACCGACCTGGTCGCCGTCCGCACCGCGCTGCAGGACGCGGGCATCGACTACGACTCCGCCGAGGCCGGCTTCCAGCCCAGCGTCCAGGTGGAGCTCGACGCCGAGGGGGCCGCCAAGGTGTTCCGGCTGATCGACGCGCTCGAGGACTGCGACGACGTGCAGAACGTCTACGCCAACTACGACGTGCCCGACGAGGTCATGGAGCAGGTCGCGGCGGACGCTTAGGCCCCCTCGCAGGGGCCCGGCGCGAGTATGCGAGTGCTGGGGGGTGAGGGGGGGGTCCTTCTACCCGGTGCCCCCCACGACTCGCTCCGCTCGCCGCGGGTCCCTGCACCGCGGCCGGTTCCAGTACGTCGCCAGGGCGTGTTGGCGGGGTTCGGTCGGGGAGGCCGGTTAGCCTCGGTCGAACACCAGTTCGGCTGACGGGAGCGTGACCATGCGGGTGCTCGGCATAGACCCGGGCCTCACCCGGTGCGGGTGGGGAGTGGTCGACGGGCGCCCCGGGACGCGACCGACGGCGGTCGGGGTCGGGGTCGTCCGCACGCTCGCGGAGCTCGACCTGGAGCTGCGGCTGCTCGAGCTGCACACCGCCGTCACGGCGCTGCTGCGCGAGCACCGCCCTGACGTGGTGGCCATCGAGCGGGTGTTCACCCAGAACAACAAGGGCACCGCCACGGGGACGGCGCAGGCAGCCGGGGTCGCCGCGCTCGCCGCGGCCCAGGCCGACCGCCCGGTCGCCTGGCACACGCCCAGCGAGGTCAAGGCGGCCATCTCCGGCAACGGCCGCGCGGACAAGGAGCAGGTCACCCTCATGGTCACCCGGGTCCTCGGGCTCGCCGCCGCCCCGAAGCCGGCCGACGCCGCCGACGCCCTCGCGCTCGCGGTCTGCCACGCCTGGCGCGGCCCGGCCCAGCAGCGGCTGCGCACCGCCGCGCTGGCCGGCGGGATCGGCGCGCCGGTGCGCAGCACCACGCTGCCGCGGTGGACGGGGGTGGCGGCGCGATGATCGCCAGCGTCAGCGGCCGGGTCGCCGCGGTATCCCCGGACGGCGCCGTCGTCGAGGTGGGCGGCATCGGCCTCGCGGTGCAGTGCACCCCCGGCACCATCGCCCGCCTGCAGGTGGGGGAGTCCGCCCGGCTGGCGACCAGCCTCGTCGTGCGCGAGGACAGCCTCACCCTCTACGGCTTCGCCGACGACGACGAGCGCCAGCTGTTCGAGCTGCTGCAGACCGCCAACGGCGTCGGCCCCCGGCTCGCGCAGGCGGTGCTGGCGATCCACCCGCCGCGCGAGGTGCGCCGGGCGGTGTCGATGGCGGACGTCAAGGCGCTGATGCAGGTGCCGGGCATCGGCAAGAAGGGCGCCGAGCGGCTGATCCTGGAGCTGCGCGACCGGCTGGGGTCCACGACCACCGACACCTCGCTGGACGCGCCCGCCCCTGTCGGGCTGCCGTCCGTGACGCCGGTGGCGCCCTGGCGGGACCAGCTCACCAGCGCGCTGGTCGGCCTGGGCTGGAGCGGCAAGGAGGCCGAGACGGCGGTGACCCAGCTCGCCCCGGTGGCCGACGAGCAGGTCGCCGCGACCGGGAGCGTGGAGGTCGCGGTGCTGCTCCGACGGGCGCTCCAGCTGCTGGGTAGGACGTGAGCGAGCTTGCGAGCGAACCGATGAGCAGAGCAGCGCCGCTCACGCGGGCGACGAGCGCCAGCGAGGAGGACGCGTGAGCGCCCCGTTCGACCGGTCGCTGACCGGTGACCTCGCCGCCGACGCGACGCCGGAGTGGACGGTGTCGCCGCAGGCCGGCGAGGAGGAGCGGGTCGTCGAGTCCGCGCTCCGGCCGCACTCGCTGCACGACTTCATCGGCCAGCCGAAGGTCGCCCGCCAGCTGGCCCTGGTCCTCGAGGGGGCCAAGCGGCGTGGGCGCACCCCGGACCACGTGCTCCTGTCGGGGCCACCCGGGCTCGGCAAGACGAGCCTGGCGCTGATCATCGGCTCCGAGCTCGGCACCTCGGTGAAGATCACCAGTGGTCCGGCGATCGAGCGGTCGGGCGACCTGGCGGCGATGCTGTCCAACCTGGCGCCCGGCGACGTCCTGTTCATCGACGAGATCCACCGCATCGCCCGGCCCGCCGAGGAGCTGCTCTACATGGCGATGGAGGACTTCCGCGTCGACGTCGTCGTCGGCAAGGGGCCCGGGGCGACGGCGATCCCGCTGGAGATCAACCCGTTCACCCTCGTCGGGGCCACCACCCGGGCCGGGCTGCTCACCGGGCCGCTGCGCGACCGGTTCGGCTTCGTCGGGCAGATGGAGTTCTACGAGCCGGCCGAGCTGCAGCGGGTGCTCGCCCGCAGCGCCGACCTGCTCGGCGTCGAGCTCACCGACGAAGGTTCCGCCGAGATCGCCGGGCGCTCCCGCGGGACACCGCGCATCGCCAACCGGCTGCTGCGCCGGGTGCGCGACTACGCCGAGGTGGAGGCCGACGGCCGCGTCACCCGCGAGGTCGCCGAGGCCGCGCTCGCGCTGTACGACGTCGACCACCTCGGGCTGGACCGGCTGGACCGCGCCGTCCTCGAGGCGCTGGTGGGCAAGTTCGGGGGCGGGCCGGTCGGCGTCGCCACCCTCGCGGTGGCCGTCGGGGAGGAGCCGCACACCGTCGAGGAGGTCTGCGAGCCCTTTCTCGTGCGGGCCGGTCTGCTGGCGCGCACCCCCCGCGGACGGGTCGCCACCGAGGCCGCCTGGGAGCACCTGGGCCGGCCGGTGCCGCGCGGCGGCGTCCCCCTCGGGCGGGTCACCGCCGACCCACCGGTACCGGGGTCGTCGTCAGAGACCCTCTTCGACGCCTAGACTCCCGGACGCTGGCGCGCAACTCGCAGGCCGGGCCGTGCGCGTCCCGCCTGGTAGCCGCGCGTACGGCAACCGATGCACCCGAGCGGTCCCGTCCCGGGCCGCACCACCGCGAGGCACCCGTCGCGGAAGAGAGGCACACCTGTCGTGGAGTACTTCCCGCTGATCATGCTGGCCCTGCTGGCCGTCGTGCTGTTCGTGCTGCCCGCGCGGCAGCGCAAGCGCATGCAGGAGCAGCAGGCCGCGCTGCAGGCCTCCCTCGCGATCGGCACCCCGGTCATGACCACCAGCGGCATGCACGGCACCGTCGCCGCGCTGGGGGACACCACCCTGGACCTGGAGATCTCGCCCGGCGTGGTCGTCACCTTCGCCCGGCAGGCGATCCTCGAGGTGCGCCGCCCGGCCGGTGCCACGCCGTCCGACGGGGACACCGCGCGCCCCGCCGACGGCACCGTCTGACCCGGAGGAGCTCCGTGGCCAACCGCACCCTCCCGGCGGGGCGCTACTTCGGCGCGTTCGCGCTGATCGTCGCCCTGCTCTACGGGCTGGTGTTCTTCACCGGGGACACCCGCACGCCGCAGCTCGGGCTCGACCTGCGCGGCGGCACCACGGTGACCCTGACCGCGCGCACCCCCGACGGTCAGGCGCCGGCCCAGGAGGACCTGGAGCTGGCCCGCCGGATCATCGAGCAGCGCGTCAACGGCCTCGGCGTCGCCGAGGCCGAGGTGGTCACCGAGGGCGACAGCAACATCGTCATCTCCGTCCCCGGTGACGACGGCGAGCAGGCCCGTGAGCTCGGCGCCACCGCGCAGCTCCGCTTCCGCCCGGTGGTCCAGGGCCCCGCCCCCGCCGTCCCGGCCGAGGAGGGCACCGGCACCGAGGAGGGCACCGGCACCGAGGAGGGTGCCGACGCCGAGACCGCCGACGGCGGCGCGGCCGGCGACGACGCCGAGGCGCCCGCCGAGGACCCGGCGACCGGGGACGGCGCGGTCGCGGACCCGTCCCTGCCCGACCCGGACGCGCCCGCCGTGACCCAGGAGGAGGCGGCGGCCGAGTTCGCCACCCTCACCTGCGAGGCGGAGAACGTCACCGGCGAGGTGACCCGGCCCCAGGACTTCGTGGCCGCCTGCAGCGAGGACGGCGCGGTCAAGTACCTGCTCGGCCCCACGATCATCGAGGGCACGCAGATCGACGACGCCACCGCGGGGACCGAGCCGGGGACCGGCGAGTGGGTCGTGCTGCTGGACTTCCAGGCCCAGGGCCTGGACACGTGGGCCGCCTACACCACGGCCAACGTCGGCTCGCCGGTCGCCTTCACGCTCGACGGGCGGGTCATCTCCGCGCCGACGATCAACAGCGCGATCACGACCAACCCGACGACGATCACCGGTCAGTTCGACCAGGAGTCGGCCACCGAGCTGGCCAACCAGCTCCGCTACGGCGCCCTGCCGCTGACCTTCACCCAGGCGACGGCGCAGTCGATCTCCACCGAGCTCGGCGAGGAGCAGCTCGAGGCCGGGCTGATCGCCGGGGCCATCGGCATCGCCCTGGTCTTCGTGTACGCGCTGTTCTACTACCGGCTGCTCGGCCTGGTGATGATCGCCAGCCTCGTGCTCTCGGCGGTGGTGGTCTACGCCTGCCTGATCCTGCTGGGCCGCGAGATCGGGTTCACCCTGAGCCTCGCCGGCATCGCCGGGTTCATCGTCTCGATCGGCATCACCGCCGACTCCTTCGTCGTCTACTTCGAGCGGCTCAAGGACGAGATCCGGGAAGGCCGCTCGCTGCGGTCCGCCGTCCCGCGGGCCTGGGTCCGCGCGCGGCGCACCATCCTGTCGGCGGACGCGGTCAGCTTCCTGGCCGCGGCGATCCTCTACCTGCTGGCGATCGGCGACGTGAAGGGCTTCGCCTTCACCCTCGGCATGTCCACCGTGCTGGACCTCGTCGTCGTCTTCCTCTTCACCCACCCGCTCATGGCCGTGCTCTCGCGGCTGAAGGGCTTCGGCCGGAACCGCTTCTCCGGGCTCGGACGGGTGGAGCACACCCGCCGCCCCGCCGCGAGCGCCCCGGCCGGGGAACTCGTCGGCGCCGCCGCGGGCGGTCGCCAGGACAGGAGCACCTCATGACCCGCCCGACGGACCCGGCGGAGCGGACGCCCGCGGACGAGCCGGTGGGCACCGGTGAGGAGGCGCTCGCGGACGCCGGGCTGCCCCAGGACCCGGCCGACGACGACGTCGCCGCGGCCCCGGCCCCGCGAGCCGGGCGCGCGGGGCTCGCGCACCGGCTCTACAACGGCGAGGCGGGCCTCGACGTGGTCGGCCGCAGCCGGCTGATCTACAAGATCACCGCGATCGTGGTGCTGCTGTGCATCGCCTCGATGGTGTTCCGGGGCTTCAACTTCGGCATCGACTTCGCCGGCGGCAACAGCTTCCGGCTGCCCGGCACCCAGGAGCAGCTGCAGGAGGCGCGCGCCGCGGCCGAGGACGCCGGGGCGGAGGTGGCGACGGCGCAGATCGTGGGCGGGGACACCCTGCTGATCCGCACCGCGCAGCTGGACAACGAGACCGAGCGCGCCGTGGTGGAGGGGCTGGCCGAGGTCGCCGGCATCACCCCCGCCGAGGTCAGCCCCGAGTCGGTCAGCGCCGAGTGGGGCCAGGACATCACCGACCAGGCGCTCGTCGCGCTGGCGGTCTTCCTGGTCGCGGTCGTGCTCTTCCTGGCCGTGCGATTCCAGCCGAAGATGGCGGTCGGCGCCATGGCCGCGCTGGTGCACGACATCGTGATCACCGCCGGGGTCTACTCCCTGGTGGGCTTCGAGGTGACGCCGTCGACGGTCATCGGCTTCCTGACCATCCTCGGCTTCTCCCTCTACGACACCGTGGTGGTGTTCGACAAGGTCGACGAGAACACCCGCGACCTGGAGCGCAGTGCGCGCATGACCTGGGGCGAGGCGGCGAACCTGGCCGTCAACCAGACCCTGATGCGCTCGATCAACACCTCGGTCATCGCCCTGCTGCCGGTCGCGGGCCTGCTCTTCGTCGGGGCCGGGCTGCTCGGCGTCGGCACCCTCAAGGACCTCGCCCTCGTGCTCTTCGTGGGCCTGGCCGCCGGCACCTACTCCTCGATCGTGCTGGCCACGCCGATCGTCGCGGACCTCAAGGAGCGGGAGCCCGAGGTCCAGGCGCTGCGCCGCCGCGTGCTGGCCCGGCGGTCCTCGGCCGCCCGGACCGGTGGCACGGCCGCGCCGACCGGCCCGGTGGCCAGCGCCCGCCGTCGCCGGAGCCCCAGTGCGGTCGCCACCGCGGAGCTGCCCGGCACCGTGACCGCGGACGTCGTGGTGGAGTCGCCGTCCTCGGTGCGCCCGGACGCCCCGCGGGGCGCCACCGCTGCGCCGCGCCCGGGCGCCCGCCCGCAGCGCCCCGGCGCCAGCCGGCCGTCGGGCAAGCGGCGCCGGTGAGCGCAGCACCCGCGGAGCAGCCGCTCGACGAGCTCATCGCCTCGCTCACCGTCGACGTCCCGGACCACCCCGAGCCGGGAATCGTCTTCCGGGACCTGACGCCGGTCTTCGCCGACGGCCCCGCCTTCCGCCGGATGGTCGACGGGCTGGCGTCCCCGGGGGTGTCGGACCCGCGGACGGCCGCGCTCACCGCCCGGCGCTCCGGCGAGCGGCCGTTCGACGTCGTCGCCGGGGTGGAGGCGCGCGGGTTCCTGCTCGCCGCCGCGGTGGCGCTGGACGCCGGCGTCGGCGTGGTGCCCGTCCGCAAGGCCGGGAAGCTGCCGCGCGAGCGGGTCTCGGCCGACTACACCCTGGAGTACGGCACCGCGACCCTGGAGCTGCACGCGGACTCCATCCGGCCCGGGCAGCGGGTCCTGGTCGTCGACGACGTGCTCGCCACCGGGGGCACGCTGGGCGCCGCCGTCGCGCTGGTCGAGCAGCTCGGCGGGGTGGTGTCGGCGATCTCGGTGGTCGTGGAGCTCGCCGCGCTGGGGGGCCGGCAGCTGCTGGCGCCGCACACGGTGCACGCCCTCTGGACCACCTGAGCGGGGGAGATCCCGGTCGCGCTCCCGACGCCGGCGGGCGTCGTCCCGCTAGCATGGTGAGGGTCCCCCCTCTGCCAGCCGCAGGAGCAGCCGTGGCCTCCGAAGTAGCCGCCGACGCGGCTGCCGCGCGGGCCGGGGCAGCCGCCGGTGGAGCGGTCACCGACGCCGTGGCCGAGGCGCCGGTGCGCAGCCCGCTCCCCGAGCGGCCCGCGGTGCGCCGGCCCGAGGACGTGGGGGCCGATCCGCCCGACGTCGAGCCCGGGACCCCCCGCCGCCGCGTCCGCGACCGCCTCGCCCGGCGCATCGTCGCCGGCCAGCGCAGCGGCCTGGTCCGCCCGGTCCTGGAGCCGCTCGCCGCCCTCCACCGGCAGAGCCACCCCAAGGCCGACCTGGTGCTCCTGCAGCGGGCCTACGACGTCGCCGAGGCCGCGCACAGCAGCCAGAAGCGCAAGAGCGGCGATCCCTACATCACCCACCCGCTCGCCGTCGCCACGATCCTCGCCGGGCTCGGCATGGACACCACGACGCTGATCGCGGCGCTGCTGCACGACACCGTCGAGGACACCGGCGTCACCCTCGAGACGATCACCACCGACTTCGGCTCGGAGGTCGCCCACCTCGTCGACGGCGTCACCAAGATCGACAAGGTGAAGCTGGGTGACGCCGCCCAGGCCGAGACGATCCGCAAGATGATCGTCGCGATGTCCCGCGATCCGCGGGTGCTGGTCATCAAGCTGGCCGACCGGCTGCACAACATGCGCACGCTGCGCTTCCTCCCGCCCGAGAAGCAGGAGAAGAAGGCCCGCGAGACGCTCGAGATCCTCGCCCCGCTCGCCCACCGGCTGGGCATGAACACCATCAAGTGGGAGCTCGAGGACCTCGCCTTCGCCACGCTGTACCCCAAGCGCTACGACGAGATCGTCCGCCTGGTCGCCGAGCGCGCGCCGTCCCGCGACACCTACCTGGCCGAGGTCACCGCGTCGGTCACCGAGCAGCTGCGGGCGGCGAAGATCGAGGCCGTCGTCACCGGCCGGCCGAAGCACTACTACTCGATCTACCAGAAGATGATCGTCCGCGGCCGGGACTTCACCGACATCTGGGACCTCGTCGGCATCCGCATCCTGGTCGACTCGGTGCGCGACTGCTACGCGGCGCTGGGCATCATGCACGCCCACTGGCAGCCGGTGCCCGGTCGCTTCAAGGACTTCGTGGCGATGCCGAAGTTCAACATGTACCAGTCGCTGCACACGACGGTCATCGGGCCGCAGGGCAAGCCGGTCGAGCTGCAGATCCGCACCCACGACATGCACCGCACCGCCGAGTACGGCATCGCGGCGCACTGGAAGTACAAGGAGAAGGCGCGCGCCGGCGGGAAGCCCGCGGCCGGGGAGAGCGGCGCGCCGCCGAAGGCCGGCTCGGCCGACGACATGCTGTGGCTGCGCCAGCTGCTGGACTGGCAGCGGGAGGCGCAGGAGCCCGGGGAGTTCCTCGAGACCCTGCGCTACGACCTCGGTCCGCAGGAGGTCTTCGTCTTCACGCCCAAGGGCGACGTGGTGAGCCTGCCGGGGGAGTCCACGCCCGTCGACTTCGCCTTCGCGGTGCACACCGAGGTCGGCTACCGCACCATCGGCGCCCGGGTCAACGGCTCGCTGGTCTCCCTGGACAGCAAGCTCTCCAACGGCGACGTCGTCGAGATCTTCACCTCCAAGTCGCCGACGGCGGGCCCGTCGAAGGACTGGCTGACCTTCGTCGGCTCCTCCCGCGCCCGGACCAAGATCCGCCAGTGGTTCACCAAGGAGCGGCGCGAGGACGCCGTCGACGCCGGCAAGGAAGCCCTGACCCGGGCGATGCGCAAGGCCGGCCTGCCGCTGCAGCGGCTGCTCGGCGGCGAGGCGCTGTCCACCCTGGCCAAGGACCTGCGGTTCGCCGACGTCACCGCGCTCTACGCGGCGGTGGGGGAGCACCAGCTCTCGGCCGCCTCGGTGGTCGAGAAGCTCATGGTGGCCCTGGGTGGCAGCGAGGGCGCGGCGGAGGACATCGCCGAGACCGCCATCCCGACCCGCCGGCCGTCGACGCGGCGCACGGCCCGCGGCGACCCGGGGATCATCGTCCACGGCATGACCGACGTCTGGGCCAAGCTCGCCAAGTGCTGCACCCCGGTGCCCGGCGACGAGATCCTGGGCTTCGTCACCCGCGGCGGGGGCGTCAGCGTGCACCGCACCGACTGCACCAACGCCGGTGACCTGCGGAGCAAGCCTGAACGTCTGGTAGAGGTGGAGTGGGCGTCGTCCCCGGGGTCGGTGTTCCTGGTGGCCATCCAGGTGGAGGCCCTCGACCGGCACCGCCTGCTGTCGGACGTGACCAAGGCGCTGGCCGACGAGCGGGTCAACATCCTCTCGGCGTCGGTGCAGACCAGCCGCGACCGCGTGGCGATCAGCCGGTTCACCTTCGAGCTCGCCGACCCCGCGCACCTGGGCGCGGTGCTGCAGACGGTGCGCAACGTCGAGGGCGTCTTCGACGTCGAGCGCGTCACCGCCTAGAAGGACCCCGCTGCCCCCGCGCCTCGCACGCTCGGCGCGGGCCCCTGCAGCGGGGCCGGTCCGGCGGGTCGCCGTCAGCCCACGCAGCTGGCCGCGTAGGAGCCGGCTCCGAGCTCCTCCACCGCGCCCGGCCTCCGGGGATGCCATCCCAGCTCCTCGCGGGCGCGGGCGCCGGTGGCCGACTGGCTCAACGCGAGCGCGTCGGCGAAGGCCGCCCCCAGGACGTCCCGAGCGTCTTCCACGGGCCAGGACTCGGCGGATCCGTCGAGGCCGGCGGCCCGTGCAGCCGCGGCAGCCAACTCGCGCACCGGGACCGCCTCCTCGGCGACCCCGTGGAAGAGGCGCCCCGCGGGAGCCTGCTCCAGCACCAGCAGGAACAGCTCCGCCAGGTCGTCGACGTGCACCATCGGCCACCGCGTGTCGGCGCTGCCGACGAAACGCCCGGCGCCGTGGTCCCGCGCTGTGCTTACGAGGAGCCCGGGGATGCCACCGCCGCGGCCGTGCGCAATCGCCGGACGGACGACGAGGCCGCGGACGTCGGTCTCGACAGCGTCGAGGACCAGTCGCTCGATCACGGGCCGGTGAGCGACCAGCTCGATGGCGTCGAGGGGGCTGTCCTCGTCGGCCGGGTCGGTGCCGGTCGCCCCCAGCACCCAGAGGCCGCTGGTGTAGAGGAAGGTGCGGCCGGTTCCGCGCAGGGGGAGGAGCAGGGCCTCGACCGCGGCGATGTCCGCGGCGGCGACCCCCGTCGGCGGGGCGACGTGGACGACGGCGTCGATGTCGGGCGCGACCACGGCCGACAGGCCCTCGGGCTCTGCCAGGTCACCCACGACGGTGCCCACCGACGCGATCGCCGGCGGCTCGTCGACCCCCGGGCGGGTCAGCGCGACCACCTCGTGCCCGGCACCCACCAGCCGTTCGACGAGGACCGAGCCGATGTAACCGGTGGCCCCCAGTACGAGCACCTTCACGACGTTCTCCCCTCGTAGTGGACTACAGTCCGTTTCATGGGTGAGGACGTTAGCGGACCAGGGTCCGGTTTGTCGACGGGGTTGGTCCGCATCGCGGGGGAGCGGCCGGTCACCGAGCGCGCGGACGCCGCGCGCAACCGGCTCCGCATCCTCGCTGCGGCCGAGGGGCTCTTCGCCGAGCGGGGCGTCCCCGGCGTGACGATGGACGACATCGCGGCCGAGGCCGGCGTGGGCAAGGGCACGCTCTACCGCCGGTTCACCGACAAGGGCGGGCTGGCCGCAGCGCTCCTCGACGAGCGGGGCCGCCAGTTCCAGGAGGCCATCCTCGGCGGGCCGCCACCGCTGGGTCCGGGCGCCCCTGCCGTCGATCGCCTGGTGGCCTTCGTGACCGGCTACCTGGAGTTCCAGGTGCGCCACCTCGACCTGGTCCTGCTCTCGGAGACGTCGACTCCCGGATCACGTCTGCGCAAGGGCTCGTACGGGTTCTGGCGGCAGCACTGTGCGGTGCTGCTGCGCGCGAGCGGAGCCGCGGACCCCCTGGAGCGGGCGGAGTTGCTCCTCGCCGGGCTGTCCGCCGAGCAGGTGCACCACTGGACGCGTGTGGAGGAACGCCCGGCCGCCGCCCTGGGTGCGGCCCTGTCCCGGCTCGCGCGAAGCGTCGCCGGCGCGGACCGTTGACCACGCCGGGGCCCGACGCGCCGTCGTGGGCGACAGCCACCTGTCGGGTGGGTGCCCCGCCCTAGCCGACGACGGCCATGTCCTCGATCGTCACCGGGATGTTCGGGGTGCCGTCGCCGGGGCCCTCGGCGCCCTGGACCCCGCCCGCCGCGACCGCGTCGAGCACACCGAGACCGGCCTCGTCGATCCGGCCGACCACCGTGTACTCCGGCGGCAGCTCGGTGTCGACGAAGGTCAGGAAGAACTGGCCGCCCGTGCTGTTCGGCGCGGCGGTCTTGGCCATGGCGACGGTCCCGCGGGGGTAGGTCGTGTCCGGCGTGACCTCCTCGGCGTACTTGTACGTCGGGCCGCCGGAGCCGGTGCCGGTCGGGTCGCCGCACTGCAGCAGGCCGAAGGTGTCGGCGTCGACCAGCCGGTGGCACGGGGTGCCGTCGTAGAAGCCCTGCTCGGTGAGGTACACGAAGCTGGCCGCGGCGCACGGGGCCTGCGCCCGGTCCAGCGTGAGGGTCAGGTCGCCCTGGTCGGTGCTCATCAGCACGGTGGCGGTGCCCTGGGTGGGCGTGGCCTCCGGGTTCGGTGGCGTGCCGACGTCGGTGAGGTTGGTGTTCCCCGACTCGTCGGGCAGGTACTCGCAGGTGACCGTGCCGTCGGCGTTGGTGGTGCGCGCGGCCGAGGACGTGGCCGCCGGCGTCGTCGGCTCGGCCGCGAGGTCGTCGCTCTCGTCGTCGCCGCCGAACACGTCGGTGAGCAGCAGGGCGGCCCCGACGACCACGACGAGGGCGAGCGCGGTGAGCAGCAGCCCGAGGTTCCGGCGGCGCTTCTTCGCCTGCTCGGCGCGGCGCTCCAACTGGCGCTGCAGGTGACGCTGCGCGGCTTCCCGGCGCTGCTTGTTCGTGGGCACGGGGGCGGACTCCTCGGGCGGGCGGGGCGTACGTGGGCGGCCGCGACGGCGGGCGGGCGCGCTGGTCGGGGTGCGAGTCTAGGTGGCGGGGCTGGCCGATCCCTGGCAGCGCCGGGTGCGGCGGGGGCCCCCGCGTAACCTGCACGGGTGCTCATCCGCTCGTTCCCCGCCGGCGCCTTCGGCACCAACTGCTACGCCGTCGCCTCCGGGCCGCGGCAGGAGTGCGTCGTCGTCGACCCGGGCATGGACGCCGTCGAGCCGCTGGCCCGGATGCTGGCCGAGGACGGGCTCAAGCCCGTGGCCGTCGTGCTGACCCACGGCCACCTGGACCACACCTTCTCGGTGCTGCCGGTCTGCGACGGCTACGACATCCCCGCCTACCTCCACCCGGACGACTTCGGGATGCTCAGCGACCCCGCCCGCTGGCACGGCCCTGCGCTGGCGCCGCTGATCACCGGCGTCCGGCTGCCCGACCCCTCCGAGGTGCGGGCGCTCGACGACGGCGCCGTCCTCTCGCTGGCCGGCGTCGACCTGACCGTGCGGCACGCGCCGGGGCACACCCAGGGCTCGGTCATGTTCTCCGTCGACCTCGGCGAGGCGCCGGGGCTGCTGGCCGGCGACGTGCTCTTCGCCGGGTCGGTGGGGCGGGTGGACCTGCCCGGCGGGTCGTGGGAGGACATGCTGCGCTCGCTCCGCGACGTCGTGCTGCCGCTGGACGACGAGACCGTCGTCCTGCCCGGCCACGGCCCGGCGACGACGATCGGCCGCGAGCGGGCGACCAACCCCTACCTGGCCGAGGCCGCACAGGCGCCGAGGGGACGAGGGCTCTGATGACCGGCCTCACCGCCCCGAAGGGCGCCTTCGACACGCTGCCGCCGGACTCCGCGCGCTTCCTCGCCGTCCGCGACACGCTGACGGCCCCGCTCCGGCGGGCGGGCTACGGGTACGTCGAGACGCCGGTGTTCGAGCACACCGAGGTCTTCTCCCGGGGCGTGGGCGAGTCGACCGACGTCGTCACGAAGGAGATGTACACCTTCACCGACCGCGGCGGCCGCTCGCTGACGCTGCGCCCCGAGCTCACCGCCGGGCTGATGCGCGCGTTCATCGAGCACCGGCTGCACGGCGGTGCGCTGCCGGCGAAGCTCTGGACCGTCGGCACCGCGTTCCGCTACGAGCGCCCGCAGGCCGGTCGTTACCGGCACTTCACCCAGGTCGACATGGAGGCCCTCGGCGTCGACGACCCGGCGCTGGACGCCGAGGTGGTGGCGCTGGGCGTGCAGGGCTTCCGCGACCTGGGGCTCACCGACTTCGAGCTGCTGCTGACCTCGCTGGGCGACGCGACCTGCCGCCCGCAGTACCGCGAGCTGCTGGTCGCCTTCCTGGAGAAGCTGGACCTCGACGCGGAGACGCGGCGCCGGGCGGCGATCAACCCGCTGCGGGTGCTCGACGACAAGCGTCCCGAGGTGCAGGCGCAGCTCGGCGACGCCCCGCTGATGGTCGACCACCTCTCGGACTCCACGAAGGCCCACTACGACGCCGTCCGCCAGCACCTCACCGACCTCGGCGTGAGCTGGACGGAGGCGCCGCGGCTGGTGCGCGGGCTGGACTACTACACGAAGACGACGTTCGAGTTCGTGCACTCCGGGCTCGGCGCGCAGTCGGCCATCGGCGGGGGCGGGCGCTACGACGGGCTGTCGGCGGCGCTGGGCGGGCCGGACGTCTCCGGCATCGGCTACGCCGTCGGGGTGGACCGGACGCTGCTGGCGGTGCAGGCCGAGGGGCTGGACATCGGCGCGACGGCCGGCGTGCAGGCCTTCGTCGTCCCGCTCGGGGCCGAGGCGAAGCGGGTGGCGGTCCGGCTGGTCGGGCAGCTGCGCCAGGCGGGGGTCGCGGCGGACACCGTGTACGGCGACCGCGGGCTCAAGGGCGCCATGAAGGCCGCCGACCGCTCCGGCGCGACGCACGTCGTCGTCGTGGGGGAGCGGGACCTGGCCGAGGGCGTCGGCCAGCTGAAGGACATGCGCACCGGCGAGCAGCGGCCCGTCCCCGTGGCCGAGCTGTTCGAGACGGTGCGTGCGAGTGTGGGGGAGTGAGTACTTCGATGGAGCAGCGACCGCTCGGGAAGACCGGCGCCGAGGTCGGCGTGATCGGGTTGGGCACCTGGCAGCTCGGCGGCGACTGGGGTGACGTCGACGAGGACACCGCCACCGACGTCCTGGACGCCGCGCTCGACGCGGGGGTGACCCTGCTCGACACCGCCGACGTCTACGGCGACGGCCGCTCCGAGGAGCGGATCCGCAAGGCGCTCGCCCCCCGGGCCGACCGGCCGTTCGTGGCCACCAAGGCCGGCCGCCGCGCCGACCCGTTCGAGGCGGCGCAGTACACACCGGAGAACCTGCGCGCCTGGGTCGACCGCTCGCGCCGCAACCTCGGGGTCGACACCCTCGACCTGGTGCAGCTGCACTGCCCGCCGACCGCCGTCTACTCCGACCAGCGCGTGTACGACACGCTCGACGCACTCGTCGCCGACGGCTCGATCGCGGCCTACGGCGTCTCGGTGGAGACGGTGCAGGAGGGGCTCACCGCGCTGCAGCACGAGGGCGTCGCCACCATCCAGGTCATCCTCAACATCTTCCGGCGCAAGCCGCTGGAGGAGCTGCTGCCCGCCGCTGCCGCCGCCGGGGTGGGCGTCCTCGCCCGCGTGCCGCTGGCCAGCGGGCTGCTCACCGGCAAGTACGACGAGTCGACGACGTTCCCCGCCGACGACCACCGGAACTTCAACCGCAACGGCGAGGCCTTCGACGTCGGGGAGACCTTCGCCGGCGTGCCGTTCGACGTCGGCGTCGCGGCGGCCCGCGAGGTCGCCCAGATCGCCGGCGACGCCGTGCCCACCGCCGCCTTCGCGCTGCGCTGGGTCATCGACCAGCCCGGCGTCACCACCGTGATCCCGGGGGCGCGCAACGTCACCCAGGTGCGGGGCAACGTCGCGGCCGCCACCATGGCGCCGCTCTCCGACGCGCAGCTCGCCGACCTCGAGCGGCTGTACGACGAGCGCATCCGCGCCCACGTGCACGACCGCTGGTAACCGCTCCACCGCTCCCTCCACCCACCCGAAGGAATCCTCCGTGCTCCGCACCCACGACGCCGGAACGCTGCGCGCGTCCGACGCCGGCACCACCGTCACCCTCGCCGGCTGGGTCGCCCGCCGCCGCGACCACGGCGGGGTGGTCTTCCTCGACCTGCGCGACGCCTCCGGGTACGTGCAGGTCGTCGTCCGCGAGGAGGAGGCCCACCACCTGCGCAACGAGTACTGCGTGCTCGTCACCGGCGAGGTGCGGCGCCGCCCGGAGGGCAACGAGAACCCCGAGCTGCCCACCGGTGAGGTCGAGGTGGCGACCTCCGAGCTGCGGGTGCTGTCGACCGCTGCGCCGCTGCCGTTCCCGATCGAGACCGACCAGGCGGCGTCGGACGACGTCCGGTACCGGTACCGCTACCTCGACCTGCGCCGCCAGGGCCCGGCCAGGGCGATGCGGCTGCGCTCGGAGATCAGCCGCATCGCCCGCGGGGTGATGGCCGGGCACGGGTTCACCGAGGTCGAGACGCCGAACCTGACCCGCTCCACCCCCGAGGGCGCGCGCGACTTCCTGGTGCCGGTGCGGCTGCAGCAGGGCAAGTGGTACGCCCTCCCGCAGTCGCCGCAGCTGTTCAAGCAGCTGCTGATGATCGGCGGCCTGGAGCGCTACTACCAGATCGCCCGCTGCTTCCGGGACGAGGACTTCCGCGCCGACCGGCAGCCGGAGTTCACCCAGCTGGACTTCGAGATGAGCTTCGTCGAGCGGGACGACGTGCTGGCGATCGCGGAGGACGTCGTCCGGGCGCTGTGGCGGGAGCTGGCGTCCTACGACATCCCCGAGATCCCGCGGATGACCTACCGCGAGGCGATGGACCGCTTCGGCTCGGACAAGCCCGACCTGCGCTTCGGCATCGAGCTCACCGAGCTGACCTCCTACTTCGCCGGGACGCCGTTCCGCGTCTTCCAGGCGCCCTACGTCGGCGCCGTCGTCATGCCCGGTGGCGGCTCGCAGCCGCGGCGGGCGTTCGACGCGTGGCAGGACTGGGCGAAGTCGCGCGGCGCCCGCGGGCTGGCGTACGTGACGATCGCCGAGGACGGCACCCTGGGCGGGCCGGTCGCCAAGAACATCTCCGACGCCGAGCGCGCGGGGCTGGTCGAGGCCGTCGGGGCGAAGCCGGGTGACTGCGTCTTCTTCGCCGCCGGCGCCCGCCGCTCCTCGCAGGAGCTGCTCGGGGCGGCGCGGAACGAGATCGCCAAGCGGCTGGAGCTGATCGAGCCGGGCTCCTGGTCGTTCCTGTTCGTCGTCGACTTCCCGATGTTCGAGGAGACCGAGGACGGCGACTGGACCTTCATGCACCACCCCTTCACCTCGCCCACCCCCGAGTGGCGCGACCGGTTCGCCGAGGACAAGGGCGCGGCGCTGTCCGACGCCTACGACATGGTGATCAACGGCAACGAGGTGATGAGCGGTTCGGTGCGCATCCACGACGCCGAGCTGCAGGAGCGGGTGTTCGAGACCCTCGGCATGTCCCGCGAGGAGGCCCGCGAGCGGTTCGGCTTCTTCCTGGAGGCGTTCGCCTACGGGCCGCCGCCGCACGCGGGCGCCGCGCTCGGCTGGGACCGGCTCTCGGCGCTGCTGTCGGGGGTGGACTCGATCCGCGAGGTCATCGCCTTCCCGAAGACGGGCGCCGGGTTCGACCCGCTGACCGGCGCGCCGACACCGATCACCGAGGCGCAGCGCAAGGAGGCGGGGATCGACGCGAAGCCGGAGGAGCCGCCGCTGCCCGGCGAGCCCGGCGCCCCGGGCCCGTCCGACCCCACGAAGTAGCCGACCGGCCCGGGGCGGTGGGCCGTCCCGGCTCCTCGGGCGATGGAACCCGACGACGCCTACCGTCAGTCGGCCACCTCGGGCGGCCAGACGACCCGGAAGCGCTCGAAGACCACCTCGAGGTCGTCGGACCAGCTCCGGCCGCGCCGGGGAAGGGTGCGCCGGAAGTAGCGGTCGTGCTCGCGCAGCCAGCTGTCCCGCGTCCGGTCGCCCTCGCCCTCGTCCCGGGCGAAGGCGTCGTCCACGCTGCGCAGCGGGCCCAGCCGCAGCTCCGTCGTCCGGAGGACGCAGCGCGGCGCCCCGCTGCCGTCGCAGGCGATCCAGTGCCCGCCGATGCGCGGCAGCGGCTGGTCGTCGTCGAGGAAGTCCACGACCAGTGCCGCCGTCGCGCGCTTGGTGCCGGCCAGCACCAGGCCGATCAGCTCGTCGGCCAGCGGCGGGTTGTCCCCGAACCGCTCGACCGGGGGCTGGTCACCGGGCGGGACGGGCTCGCCCCGCCCCTCGACGTAGGCCGACCACATGGCGCGGGCCTCGTCGTGGCGGAGCGGTTCCGGTGACTCGGCGCTCATCGTGGCCTCTCGGTAGCGTCCGGGGCATGCCGCTGCGTGCCCGCACCCTGCTCGGTCCCGGTCCGTCCAACCCCTACCCGGAGGCCATGGTCGCCCTCGGGCAGCCGCTGCTCGGCCACCTGGACCCGCTCTTCCTGCAGATCCTGGACGAGACATCCGACCGCCTGCGACAGGTGTTCGGCACGGCGAACCGCCGCACGCTCCCGCTGTCGGCCACCGGCTCGGCGGGGATGGAGGCCGCCTTCGTCAACACCGTGGGCCCGGGCGACGTCGTCGTCGTCGCGGTGAACGGCCTGTTCGGGCAGCGGATGACCGACGTCGCCGCCCGGTGCGGGGCCGAGGTCGTCGCGGTCGACCACGAGTGGGGGCAGCCGGTCGACGCCGAGCGCGTCCTGGCGGCGCACCCGTCGCCGAAGCTCATCGCGGCCGTGCACGCCGAGACCTCCACCGGGGTCCGCTCGGACCTCGAGCCGCTGGCCGCCGGCAAGGGTGACGCGCTCCTGCTGGCCGACTGCGTCACCTCGCTGGGCGGCATCCCGGTGCGGCTGGACGAGTGGGGTGTGGACCTGGCGTACGCAGGCTCGCAGAAGTGCCTGGGCGTGCCGCCGGGGCTGGCCCCGTTCACCATCTCCGACCGGGCCTGGGAGCGGCGGGTCGAGAGGCCGCAGAGCTGGTACCTCGACCTCGGGATGCTCGGTGGCTACGCGGGTGAGGCCGCCGGGTCGGGCGGGCGCACGTACCACCACACCGCGCCGACCGGCATGGTCGTGTCGCTGCACGCCGGGCTCGGCCGGATCCTCGACGAGGGGCTCGACGCCGTGCACGCGCGGCACGCCGAGGCGGGCCGGCTGCTGCACGAGGGGCTGGCCGAGCTGGGTCTGGAGCTCTTCGCCGCCGAGGGCCACCGGCTGCCGGAGCTGACGACGGTGAAGGTGCCCGAGGGCGTCGACCCGGCTGCCGTCCGCAAGGAGCTGCTGGAGCGGTACGACCTGGAGATCGGCGGGGGAGTGGGTGCCTACGCCTCGACCGTCTGGCGGATCGGCCTCATGGGGCCCAACGCCGCTCCCGACCGGGTCGCGCTCGTGGTCGCGGCGCTGCGGGACGTCCTCGGCCGCTGATGGCTCGCCTGCGGTTGATCATCGCCATCTGGCTGGCCCTGGCGGCGCGTCGGCCGGCCACCTGCCGATGATCAACCGCGAGGGTCCCGCCAGCCGCGGCTGAGCAACGCCCGACGGGTGCGGTCGAGCACCACGGACGGGGTCCGCAGGTGCCGCCGGGCGAACCTCAGGACGAGCCAGCCGTCGGCCGCCATGAGCGAGTAGCGGTCGATGTCGCGGTCGAACTGGTCGCCCTCTGCGTGCTGCCTGCCCTCGTACTCCAGCGCGACCTTCCACTCCTCGTAGCCCAGGTCGGCGTGCGTCACGGCCCGACCCCGCCGGTCGTGCACCGGCGCCTGTGGTACCGGTGTCGGGAGGTGGCTCACCGCCAGCCGGTACCGGATGACGCTCTCCGGGTGAGACATGGCCAGCGGCGACAGCAGAGGCGCGCACTCCCGCGCGCGGACGACGCCGCGCACCCGGGCCGCCCGTGCCAGGCGTCGCGCCAGGGAGACCGGGTCGAGGTGGCCGGGCCCGCATGAGCGCGTCACCGACCGCGACCAGGTCCCACGGCCGCAGCGTCTCGGCGAGGTCGAGGTAGGTCTGCGCACCGGAGGTGAGGCGCAGACCCAGGTGCTGGACGACGTCCTCGGCCAGCAGCCGGCGCGCGTGCGTCACGAACTCAGCTCGCTGCGGGAGGACCCGTCGCGGGGTCAGGACGATGTGCGCCCGGCGTGGTGTGTCGACGGGCGCGCCAAGGAGTGCGGCGGCGGTCCCGTGACTGAAGGCCGCGTCCGCGGGGAGCACGCGGGCGAGCAGCTGCAGCCGCTCGGCCTCGTCGACGGCGTCGTCCAGCCGGGCGGTGAAACCGTGTGCGAGTCGCACGAAGGAGGGGCCACGGAGGCGAGCGCGGGTGAGACCGGCCGCCCGCGCCTCGCTCGTCGTCCAGGTCGGGGGGAGGGACATGCCGCCGACGCTGGTCGCCCTCGTGGCGCCGGCCGAGGCGTCGCAGGGATCTGTGGATCGCCACGGGTGCTGTGGATGCGGCCACCGCGCCTTGACCTTCGTCATCCGGCTGGCCGACACGCCGGTCGGGCCGACCGGATGACGATGATCAACGAGGAGAAGGGGGAGAGGGCGAGGGTCAGGCGGCGTCGAGCCGGGCCAGCTGCTCGGGGGAGAGGGCGACCTCGGCGGCGGCCGCCGAGTCGACTACGGACTGCACCCGCGACGCGCCCGGGATCGGGACGACGGCGTCGCTCTGGGCGAGGTGCCAGGCCAGCGTGACCTGGTACACCGACACCCCCAGCTCGTCGGCCACCTCCGCGAACGCGGGCGCGGTCGAGCCCAGCGACCCCGCGGCGGAGACGCCGCCGAACGGGCTCCACGGCAGGAAGGCCAGGCCGTGGCCCGCGCAGTGGGCCAGCTCGTCGGCGGAGAAGCGCCAGCCCGGCGAGAACTGGTTCTGCACGCTCACCAGCGCGTCGCCGACGATCGACCGGGCAACGTCGATCTGCGCGATGTCGGCGTTGGAGATGCCCACCATGCGCACCAGCCCGTCGTCGGCCAGCTGCCGGAGCGCCCCCATCGACTCCTCCCAGGGCGTCGCCGGGTCGGGCCGGTGGAACTGGTAGAGCCCGATGGCGTCCACGCCGAGGCGCCGCAGCGAGTCCTCGCAGGCCCGCCGCAGGTAGGCCGGTGTCCCGTCGAGCTCCCAGTCGGTGCCGCGGCGGGTGTGCCCGCCCTTGGTCGCCACGAGCACCGAGGAGGTGTCGCCCCCGAAGCCGGCCAGCGCCCGCGCGACCAGCGTCTCGTTGTGCCCGAACTCCGCCTCGTCTCGGGCGTAGGCGTCGGCGGTGTCGATCAGCGTCATGCCGGCGTCGAGCGCGGCGTGCACGACGGCGACGGCGTCCTCCTCCGACGGGCGCCCGTCCTTGGTGGACAGGGGCATCGCGCCCAGCCCGATGGCGCCCACGGTCACGTCCCCGATGCGTCGCTGCTCCATGGGGCTGTCGTGCCCCGCGGGTAGCGTTCCGACTCGTGAGTTCGCTGTTCGACCCGTCCCCGGACGACGCCGGCGCGCCGGTCGTCGACCCGGGCGCGCCGCTGGCGGTGCGCATGCGCCCGCGCTCGCTGGACGAGGTGGTCGGGCAGCAGCACCTCCTGGGCGACCGCGCGCCGCTGCGCCGCCTGGTCGAGTCCGACGAGCCGATGTCGCTGGTCCTGTACGGCCCGCCCGGCACCGGCAAGACCACCCTCGCGCACGTCATCTCGCTGGCCACCAAGCGCCAGTTCGTCCAGCTGTCGGCGCTGGACTCCGGGGTGAAGGAGGTGCGGGCGGTCATCCAGAGCGCCAAGCGGGAGCTCACCTACGCCGGCCGCCGCACCGTGCTGTTCATCGACGAGGTGCACCGCTTCTCCAAGACCCAGCAGGACAGCCTGCTGTCGGCGGTCGAGGACCGGATCGTCAGCCTGATCGCCGCGACCACCGAGAACCCGTTCTTCTCCGTGGTGAGCCCGCTGCTGTCCCGCAGCCTGGTGCTGGCGCTGCAGCCGCTCACCGACGACGACGTCCGCCGGCTGCTGCACCGGGCGCTCACCAGCGAGCGGGGCCTCGACGGCGCGGTCACGCTGACCCCCGAGGCGGAGGAGCACCTGGTCCGCATCGCCGGCGGCGACGGCCGCAAGGCGCTGACCGCCCTCGAGTCCGGCGCCGGTGCCGCCCGGGCGGTGGGCGCCACCGAGATCGACCTCGCCACGCTGGAGACGGCGGTCGCTCAGGCAGCGGTCCGCTACGACCGGCAGGGCGACCAGCACTACGACGTCGCCAGCGCCCTGATCAAGAGCATCCGCGGCAGCGACGTCGACGCGGCCGTGCACTACCTGGCCCGGATGGTCGAGGCGGGGGAGGACCCGCGCTTCATCGCCCGGCGCCTGGTGATCAGCGCCAGCGAGGACATCGGCATGGCCGACCCCACCGCCCTGACCACGGCGGTGGCCGCCATGCAGGCGGTGCAGTTCATCGGCATGCCGGAGGGCCACTTCCCGCTCGCCCAGGCCGTCGTCCACCTGGCCACCGCGCCGAAGTCGAACGCGGTGACGGTGGCGATCGGGGAGTCGGTGGCCGACGTCCGCGCGGGGCTGGCCGGGCCCGTGCCCCCCGGGCTGCGGGACGCGCACTACGCGGGGGCGAAGAAGCTCGGCCACGGGAAGACCTACTCCTACCCCCACGCCCACCCGGACGGCATCGTGGCCCAGCAGTACCCGCCCGACGCGCTGGTGGGCAGGGACTACTACCGCCCGACCAACCGCGGCGTCGAGGCCCGGCTGGGGGAGCGGCTGGCGAAGCTGCGCGCGATCCTGCGCCGCACGCGTTGAGCCCACGGCGGGGCACGGACGGCTCGGCGGGCCCGCGACTAGTGTGACGACGCCGGAACGTCGCCCCCGGCGCCCCACCCCCTCAGAACAGGAGCACGCGTGTCCGCAGGAGAGATCGCCGGGCTGATCGCAGCCGGGGCCCTGGTGCTGCTGGTGGTGCTCGTGGCCGTCCCGCTGCTGAAGCTCGGCCGCACGCTCGACGAGACCACCCTGACCATCCGCCAGGTCCGCGAGCAGAGCGCGCCGATCCTCGGCCAGGCCAGCACCACGGTCGCGCACGTGAACAGCAACCTGGAGCGCGTCGACGACATCACCGGCAACGCCGCCAACGTCTCCAGCAACGTCGCCGCGCTCACCAGCGTCGTCGCCGCCACCCTGGGCAGCCCGCTGATCAAGGTCGCCGCGTTCAGCTACGGCGTCCGCAGCGCCGCGAAGAAGAAGCGGGAGGGCCAGGCGATCGCCGAGGCCGCCCGCCGCGACAAGGACGCGCGCCGTGCGCGCCGGGCCGCCCGGCGGGCCGCCTGATGCGCCGGCTGTTCTGGCTCGCGATGGGGATCACCATCGGGGCGCTCGTCGTCCGCAAGCTCTCCGCCGCCGCCGAGAAGATGACGCCGGCCGGCATCGGGGCCTCGATCGCCGAGGGGCTGCGCGACCTCGCCGACGCGATCGGTGACTTCGGCGCCGACGTCCGCGAGGCCATGAGCGAGCGGGAGCAGGAGCTGCGCGCCGGCACGGGGCTCGACGCTCCGCTACCGGACCCGTCCCAGGTCGAGCTCCCGGCCCGCCGCGGCGGCGCGCACGCCGCCGACCTCTGACCCACCGGCCCGCTCCGCACGCGCAGCGGGCCCCGCAGAACTGAGTTGAGATGCAGACCGCCGAGATCCGCCGCCGCTTCCTCGAGCACTTCGCCCAGCGCGGGCACACCGTCGTCCCCAGCGCCTCGCTGGTGTCGCCCGACCCCTCGCTGCTGTTCACGGTCGCCGGCATGGTGCCGTTCATCCCGTACCTGACCGGCCGCGAGCCCGCCCCCTTCCCGCGGGCCACCAGCGTGCAGAAGTGCGTGCGCACCCTCGACATCGAGGAGGTGGGCAAGACCACCCGCCACGGCACGTTCTTCCAGATGAACGGCAACTTCTCCTTCGGCGACTACTTCAAGGAAGGAGCCATCGAGCACGCCTGGGAGCTGATCACCGGGCGGCTCGAGGACGGCGGGCTCGGCTTCGACCCCGACCGCATCTGGGTGACGGTCTACCTCGACGACGACGAGGCCGCCGAGGCCTGGCGCCGCATCGCGGGCCTGCCGGTCGAGCGCATCCAGCGGCTGGGCAAGAAGGACAACTACTGGCACACCGGGGCGGCCGGCCCGGGCGGCCCCTGCTCGGAGATCTACTTCGACCGCGGCCCGCAGTTCGGCCCGGACGGCGGGCCGCTGGTCGACACCGCGGGCGACCGGTTCCTGGAGATCTGGAACCTCGTCTTCATGCAGTACGAGCTCGCCGACGTCCGCAGCAAGGAGGAGTTCACGGTCCTCGGCGAGCTGCCGAAGAAGAACATCGACACCGGCATGGGCCTGGAGCGGGTGGCCTTCCTGCTGCAGGGCGTCGACAACATGTACGAGATCGACGAGGTCGCGCCGGTGCTGCGCCGGGCCGCCGAGCTGTCGGGCGTCACCTACGGCAAGGACGTCGAGGCCGACGTCCGGCTGCGGGTCGTGGCCGACCACGTGCGCAGCGGGCTGATGCTCATCGGCGACGGCGTGACCCCGGGCAACGAGGGGCGCGGGTACATCCTCCGCCGGCTGCTGCGCCGCGCCGTCCGCTCCATGAAGCTGCTCGGCGTCGACGAGGCGACCCTGCCCGAGCTCCTGCCGGTGTCCAAGGACGCCATGAAGGCCAGCTACCCCGAGCTGGAGACGGACTTCGCGCGGATCTCGGCGGTGGCCTACGCCGAGGAGGAGGCGTTCCGCCGCACCCTCGCCTCCGGGACGGCGCTGTTCGACACCGCCGTGACGCAGGCGAAGAAGGCGGGCACCCCGACGCTGTCGGGGCAGCAGGCGTTCTCCCTGCACGACACCTACGGCTTCCCGATCGACGTCACCCTCGAGATGGCCGCCGAGCAGGGCGTCACCGTCGACGAGGAGGGGTTCCGCGCGCTCATGAAGGAGCAGCGCGACCGCGCCCGGGCCGACGCCCGCGCCAAGCGCACCGGGTCGGTCGACGTCCTGGCCTACCGCCGGCTGCTCGCCGAGCACGGGCCGACCGACTGGCGGGCCTACGAGGCGTTGCGCACCGACTCCCGCGTGCTCGGCATCGTCGCCGAGGGCGAGGACGAGGGTGCGCGCCCCGCCGGGCCGGGCGAGATCACCCGGGTCGTGCTGGACCGCACGCCGTTCTACGCCGAGTCGGGCGGCCAGGTGGCCGACGCCGGCATCCTCACCTGGGACGGCGGCCGGGCCGAGGTGATCGACGTCCAGCGACCGGTCAAGGGTCTGGTGGCCCACCAGGTGCGGGTGCTCGAAGGGGAGCTGCGCGCCGGCGCCGAGCTGACCGCCGAGGTCGACCGCGAGTGGCGGCTCTCGGCCTGCCAGGCGCACTCGGGCACCCACGTGGTCCACGCCGCGCTGCGCCAGGTGCTGGGCCCGCAGGCGCTGCAGTCCGGCTCCTACAACCGGCCGGGCTACCTGCGGCTGGACTTCGCCTGGCAGGGTGCGCTCACCCCCCAGCAGCGCAGCGACATCGAGGACGTCGCCAACGCCGCCGTCCGCGCCGACCACAAGGTCACCGCCCAGTACATGACGCTGCCCGAGGCGCAGGCGTTGGGCGCGCTGGCGCTGTTCGGCGAGACCTACGGCGAACAGGTGCGGGTCGTGGAGATCGGCGGCCCGTGGTCCCGGGAGCTCTGCGGTGGCACCCACGTGCGCGGCAGCGCCCAGATCGGCACGCTCGCGCTCACCGGTGAGTCCTCGGTCGGCTCGGGCTCGCGCCGGGTCGAGGCCGTCGTCGGGCTGGAGGGTTTCCGCTACCTGGCGCGCGAGCGGGACCTGGTGCGCCAGCTGGCCGAGATCCTCAAGTCGCCGCAGGACGGCCTCGTCGAGCGGGTGAGCGGCATGGTCTCCCGCATGCGCGACCTGGACCGGGAGCTCGCCGACCTGCGCGCGCAGCAGGCGCTGGCGGCCGCCGGTGAGCTGGCCGCGTCGGCCCGTGACGTCGGTGGCGTCGCCGTCGTCACCGGCTCGCCGGCCGGCCTCGGCGGGGGTGATCTGCGCACCCTGGCGCTCGACGTCCGCGGCCGGCTGGGCGCCGATCGGGCGGCGGTCGTGCTGCTGGCGTCGGAGTCCGGTGGCAAGGTGGCGCTGGTGGCGGCACTGAACCCGGCCGCGGTCACCCGGGGGCTGTCGGCCGACGACGTCCTCAAGGCGGCCTCGGCTCCCGTCGGTGGCCGCGGAGGCGGCAAGTCCGACGTCGCCCAGGGGGGCGGAACCGACCCCGCGGGTATCCCCGCGGCACTGCAGGCCGGCGAGCAGGCGGTCGCGACCGCCACGGGAAGGTGACCAACGTGTCCGACACCGAGTACAACCGCGAGGACACCGGCCCCGTCGGTGGCCGGCGGCGCGAGCTGCCGGCGGTCCCGCCGGCGCGTCCGCGCCCGACGACGGGGGAGCAGCCGACGTACCACCCGACCACCGAGATCGACCTGAGCCAGGGCTTCCCCCCGGTGAAGCACGAGACCACCGAGATCGACCTCTCGGGCGGCTGGCCGCAGCACCTGCAGATCCCCCCGCGCCGCTCCGGCGCCGGGCGCGCCCGCGGCCGGGTGCTCGGCGTGGACGTCGGCACCGTGCGGGTCGGGCTGGCCCTGTCGGACGCCACGGGGACCCTCGCCAGCCCGCTGGAGACCCTCCGCCGGGCCAAGGACGGCTCGGACCTGGACCGGCTGGCCGCCCTGGTCGTGGAGCACGAGGTGTCAGAGGTGGTGGTGGGAGAGCCGGTGCACCTGTCGGGCGCCTCCGGTGCCTCCGCGCAGGATGCTGCCGATTACGCACAGGAACTGGCCGACCGGATCCCGGACGTGCCCGTGAACCTGATCGACGAGAGGCTCTCGACCGTGACCGCAGCCAGCCACCTCCGGGAGGGCGGCGTCGACAGCCGTCGCCAGCGCGCGGTGATCGACCAGGCCGCCGCCGTGGTCATCCTGCAGCAGTACCTCGACAGCCGGCGGGCGCCCTCATGACCGAGCTTGCGAGGGCATGCATGAGCGCAGCAGCCACGGTCTCGAGGACGACGAGCGGCAGCGAGGCGTCCTCGTGACCGCGCCCGGCGGGAAGCCTCGACGGGGGAGGCACGCGTCCGACGACGGGACCGGCGGCATGCCGGCACCGTTCCGGACCGGCTCCGGTGCCTCTGCCGCGGGTGGCTTCCCGCCGGGCCGCTCCGGCGACGAGACCGGTCCGCTCGGCGCGGCGGGCGGGTGGTCGGACCACCCGCTGACCTCGCGGCACGCCGACCGGGACGACCACGGCTTCGGCGCCCAGCACCCGTCGGCGCCGCTGCCGCCGCTGCCGGGCGGTGCGTGGGGCCGGCTGCGGCCCCGCGAGGACGCGGTGGACGACGACGCGACCGTCGCCGCGCCCCGGCTCTCCGCCGGCCCCGACGACATCCCCGACGAGCCGCCGGCCCGGTCCGCCGCGGACGACCCGACCGGCGGGCTGGACGTCATCGGCGCGAACGTCGACGACGACCGGCCGCGGCGGCGCGCGCTCCGCCGCCGCCGGGGCGACGAGTCCGCTCCCGAGCCGGCCGACGTGCGCGCGCACGACGACTCCGCCGTCCACGAGGACCCCGACGGAGGCGGCCTGCTGCACGACGACGAGATCCCGATCGCCCCCTACGACGCGCGCACCGACGCCCAGCGCCGGCGGCGGCGCCGCCGCCCGCTGGCCATCGGCCTGGCGCTGCTCATCCTCGGCGGCATGGTCGTGGGCATCGTCCTCGCCGGCCAGCAGCTGCTCTCGATGATCGACCCGGCCGCCCGGGACTACCCCGGCCCGGGCACCGGGAGCGTGGACGTGCGCGTGCAGGAGGGCGACACCCTCACCGACATCGCCCGCACCCTCGCCGACGCCGACGTCATCGCCTCCACCGGCCCGTTCGTGGACGCCGCGCAGGCCGAGCCCGCGGCCACGGGCATCCAGCCCGGCGTCTACAGCCTCCGGCTGCAGATGAGCGGGCAGGGGGCCCTGGAGATGCTCCTCGACCCGGCCTCCCGCCAGGTCTCGCGGGTGACCGTGCCCGAGGGCTTCACCGTGGACCAGGTCCTCGCCCGGCTGGCGGAGGAGACCGGCACCCCGCTCGCGGAGCTGCAGGCGGCGGCCGACCCCGCGGCGCTGCCCCTGCCCCCGTACGCGGGCGGGCAGCTCGAGGGCTATCTCTTCCCGGCGACCTACGACTTCGAGCCCGGCACCACGCCGCAGGAGATGCTGCAGCGGATGGTCGAGACGTTCAACGGGGTCGCCGCACGGCTGCGGCTGGAGGAGCGGGCCGCCGCCCTCGGGCGCACACCCGGTGAGGTGGTCACCATCGCCTCGATGATCCAGTCGGAGACGCGCCTCGACGAGGAGCGGGCCGACGTCGCCCAGGTCATCTACAACCGGCTGGAGGCCGGCATCGCGCTCGGCATCGACGCGACGCTCGCCTACGGCCTGGACAAGAGCGGCAACGAGCTCACCGTGACCGACCTGCAGACCGACAGCCCGTACAACACCCGCACCCGCCAGGGCCTGCCGCCCACGCCGATCAGCTCGCCGGGCGAGGCGAGCCTGGAGGCGGCGCTGGCCCCGAGCACCGGCGACCTCCTGTACTACGTGCTCGAGTCGCAGGACGGGACGCACTTCTTCACCAGCGACTACGCCGAGTTCCAGCAGGCCCGCCAGCGGTGCGCCGACGCCGGCCTCGGGTGCGGTGGCTGACCGGCCGCAGCGGGCAGCGGTCCTCGGGCGGCCGGTGAGCCACTCGCTCTCGCCGCTGCTGCACCGCGCCGCCTACGCGGCGCTGGGGCTCTCCGGCTGGACCTACGACGCCCTGGACGTCGGGGCCGAGGAGGTGCCGGTGCTGCTCGCCGGCCTCGGGGACGAGTGGCGCGGGTTCTCGGTGACGATGCCGTGCAAGCAGGCCGCCGTCGCGGTCGCCGATGTGGTCGAGCCGCTCCCGCGGCTGCTGGGCGCGGCGAACACCCTCGTCCGCACCGACGCCGGCTGGCGGGCGGAGAACACCGACGTCGCCGGTGTGGGCACGGCCCTGCAGGTGGCCGGTGTGGACGAGGTGGGGCACGCGGCGGTGCTCGGCGCCGGGGGCACCGCGGCGGCCGCCGCCGTCGCCCTGGCCTCGCTGGGCGCGGAGCAGGTCGACGTCGTCGTGCGGGACCCGGCCCGGGCGGGTGACGTGGTGCGGGTGCTGCAGACCCTCGGCGTGCGGGCCCAGGTGCTCCCCCTGGAGGGCGCCCGGGTGACGGCCCCCGTCGTCGTCAGCACCGTGCCGGTCGGCGGGCAGCCGGCCGTGGCCGCCCTCGAGTGGCACCCCGGGCAGACGGTGCTGGACGTCCTGTACGCCCCCTGGCCCACCCCGCTGGCCGAGACCGTCTCCGCTGCAGGCGGCACGGTGATCGGCGGGCTCGAGGTGCTGTTCTGGCAGGCCACCGTGCAGGTGGAGCTGATGACCGGGGAGCCGGCCCCCATCGGCGCCATGCGCGCCGCGCTCGACGCCCGCTGACCCGACCGCCGTGGACGTGTCCCGCCCGGTCCTCGCCGGCGTCGCGGTGCTCGCCGGGCTGCTCCTCGGACCGGTGCTGGCCCGCGTCTCGGTCCGGCTCGCCGCCCGGGACGACGCCGCCCTGCCCACGCCGGCCCGGGTCGCGCTGACCGGGGCGCTCACGGCCGCGCTGCTGGCCGCCGCCGTCCTGCTGGGCGGCGTCCGGCCCGCAACCGTGGCGCTGCTCTGGGTCGCGGGGGCCGCGGTCGTGCTCGCCGGCGTGGACCTCGCGGCGCACCGGCTGCCCGACCGGGTGGTGCTGCCGGCCGCCGCCGTGTGCGGGGCCGCACTGCTCGTCGACGCCGCCGTGCTCGGCACCTGGCTGCCGCTGGGGCGGGCCGGCGCGGCGGGCGCCGTCGCCCTCCTCGTCCCGGGGGTGCTCCGGCTGCTCGCGCCCGCGGCCCTGGGTCTCGGGGACGTCAAGCTGCTCGGGCTCCTGGGGCTGGTGCTCGGCTGGTTCGGCTGGGGGGTGCTGCTCGCCGGTGTGTTCCTCGGCCTGCTCACCGGGGCGGCGGTGTCGGTGGCCCTGGTGGCGACCCGGCGGGCGGGCTGGCGCAGCACGGTCCCCTTCGGCCCGCCGCTGCTCGCCGGTGCCGTCCTGGCGCTCGCGATCGGCGGGCTGCCGCCGGTGCCGTGATCGCCCCTCTGCACGGCCCCGGTCCAGAGGCTCGCCCCGAGCTTGCGAGGGGGGAGGAGGACCGGGGTCCTCCTGCTTCTAGACTTCCCAGCATGTTGCGCTGGCTGACCGCCGGTGAGTCGCACGGCCAGCAGCTCACCGCCATCCTCGAGGGCCTCCCGGCCGGGGTCGAGGTGCAGACGGCCGACCTCGACCTGCAGCTCGCCCGCCGCCGGCTGGGGCACGGGCGGGGTGCCCGGATGTCCTTCGAGCAGGATCTCGTCACCCTCACCGGGGGCGTCCGCCACGGCCGCACCCAGGGCGGGCCGATCGCGGTGCAGGTGGGCAACACCGAGTGGCCCAAGTGGCAGACGGTCATGTCCGCCGACCCGGTCGACGCCGAGATCCTCGCCGGGCAGGCCCGCAACGCGCCGCTGACCCGCCCGCGGCCCGGCCACGCCGACCTGGCGGGCATGCAGAAGTACGGCTTCGACGACGCCCGGCCGGTGCTCGAGCGGGCCAGCGCCCGGGAGACCGCTGCTCGCGTCGCCCTCGGTGCGATCGCCCAGGCGTTCCTGCGGCAGGCGCTCGGGGTCTCTGTGGTCAGCCACGTCGTGGGCATCGGCCCCGTCGTCGCCCCCGACGGCATCGTCCCCGGTCCGGACGACAACCCGCGGCTCGACGAGGACCCGGTGCGCTGCGCCGACCCCGCGACCAGCGCCCGGATGACCGCCGAGATCGACGACGCCCGGAAGAACGGCGACACCCTGGGCGGCGTCATCGAGGTCGTCGTCCACGGGCTGCCGCCGGGGCTGGGCAGCCACGTGCACTGGGACCGGCGCCTCGATGCGCGGCTGGCCGCCGCCCTCATGGGCGTGCAGTCGGTCAAGGCCGTGGAGGTCGGCGACGGGCTGGAGACCGCCCGCCGCCGCGGCTCGGTGGCCCACGACGAGATCGTGCTCGCCGACGGCGGGACGCGGGTCCAGCGGCTCACCGACCGCGCCGGCGGGATCGAGGGGGGGATGACCAACGGCGAGGTGCTGCGCGTCCGCGCCGCCATGAAGCCGATCAGCACGGTGCCCCGGGCGCTGCAGACCGTCGACGTCGCCACCGGCGAGGCGGCGGTCGCGATCAACCAGCGCAGCGACGCCTGCGCCGTCCCCCGGGGCAGCGTCGTCATGGAGGCGATGGTCGCCCTCGTGCTGGCCGACGCGGCGCTCGAGAAGTTCGGCGGCGACTCGGTCGCCGAGACCCGGCGCAACGCCCAGGCCTACCTCGACTCCCTGCCCTACCGGTGAGCGGTCCCGCCCTGGTCCTCGTCGGTCCCCCGGCCTCGGGGAAGACGACGGTCGGCACGGCGGTCGCCGCCGCGCGGGCGCTGCCCTTCCGGGACACCGACCGCGACGTCGAGGAGGAGGTCGGCGCGACGGTCGCCGACCTGTTCGTCCAGCGCGGCGAGCCGCACTTCCGCGCGCTCGAGGAGCGGGCGGTCGCCCGGGCGCTCGGCGAGCACACCGGGGTGCTGGCCCTCGGCGGCGGAGCGGTGACCAGCGCCGCCACCCGGGAGCTGCTGGTCGCCCACGGCCGGGCCGGCGGCACCGTCGTCTGGCTGGACGTCGACGTCGCCTCCGCCGCCCGCCGCGTGGGGCTCTCCCGCGACCGTCCGCTGCTGGCCGTCAACCCGCGCGCCATGCTGCGGTCCATGCTCGAACAGCGCGCCCCCCTGTACGCGGAGGTGGCCACGCACCGCGTGCCCACCGCGGGGCGCCCACCGGAGGAGGTCGTCGCCGAGGTGCTCGCCGTCCTGACCCCGGAGGAGGCCCGGTGACCCGGCGCGTCCCGGTCGCGGGGGAGCAGCCGTACGAGGTCGTCATCGGCCCCGGCGCCCAGGCGGAGCTGGCGCTCGTGCTCGCCGGCACGCCCAAGGTCGCCGTCGTCCACGCGCCGCCCCTCGCCGCCGCGGCCGGCGCCGCCGTGGAGACGCTGCAGACCGCCGGCGTCGCGGCCGAGGCGGTCGTGGTCCCCGACGGCGAGGCGGCCAAGACCGCGCAGGTCGCCGCCGAGGTGTGGGAGGAGTTCGGCCGTCTGGGGCTGACCCGGTCCGACGCCGTCGTCGGCGTCGGGGGCGGGGCCGTCACCGACCTGGCCGGCTTCCTCGCGGCGACGTGGACCCGCGGCATCCGCGTCGTCCAGGTGCCCACCAGCCTGCTCGGCATGGTGGACGCCGCCGTGGGCGGCAAGACCGGCATCAACACCGCGGCGGGCAAGAACCTGGTCGGCGCCTTCCACCCGCCGGCCGCCGTGCTGGCCGACACCGACCTGCTGGCCGGCCTCCCCGGGGACGAGTTCCGCGCGGGGCTGGCCGAGGTGGTCAAGTGCGGCTTCATCGCCGACGGCCGCATCCTCGAGCTGCTCGCCGCCGACCCGACCGGCCGCCGCGACACCGAGGAGCTCATCGAGCGGGCGGTGCGGGTCAAGGCCGCCGCGGTGGGGGAGGACCTGCTCGACACCGGGGTCCGCGAGTTCCTCAACTACGGCCACACCCTGGGCCACGCGGTGGAGCGGGTCGAGGACTTCGGCTGGCGCCACGGCGAGGCGGTCGCCGTCGGGCTGGTCTTCGCCGCCGAGCTCGCCGGCCGGGCCGGGCTGCTGACCCGCGCGGAGGTCGACCGGCACCGCGAGCTCCTCACCGCCATGGGCCTGCCCACCACCTACGCCGGCGACTGGGAGCGGCTGCAGCAGGTGATGCGCGTGGACAAGAAGGCCCGCGGCGCCTCGCTGCGCTTCGTCGTCCTCGACGGGCTGGGCAACCCCCGCATCCTGACCGACCCCGACCAGGCCTGGCTGGACGCGGCCTGGGCCGCCGTGGCCGAGCACCCACCCGCCCCGCCACCCCATCCGGAGAACCCATGACGATCCAGGTGCTCAACGGCGCCAACCTCGGCCGGCTCGGCACCCGCGAGCCCGAGGTCTACGGCACCACGACCTACGACCAGCTCGTCGAGCTGGTGGAGACCGCCGCCCGGGAGCTCGGCATCGAGGTGGCCGTGCGCCAGACCGACGACGAGGGCCAGCTGCTGCGCTGGATCCACGAGGCCACCGACGCCGGCGACCCCATCGTGGTCAACCCCGGTGGCTGGTCGCACACCTCGATCGTGCTGCACGACGCCCTGGCCGCGGTGACCGCGCCGGTCGTGGAGGTGCACATCAGCAACATCCACCGGCGCGAGGAGTTCCGGCACCACTCCTACGTCTCCCGGGTGGCCGACGGCGTCATCGCCGGGCTCGGGGTGCACGGCTACGTGCTGGCGCTGCAGTGGATGACGCTGCGGGGGGTGCGGTGAGCCCGGCCTCGGGACGGCGGGAGGTCCTGCGCGCCACCGCCGCCGAGCGCGGGCTGGACGCCGTCCTCGTCACCAACCTGCTGAACGTCCGCTACCTCACCGGCTTCACCGGCTCCAACGGCGCGCTGCTGCTGCGGGTCGACGGCGGTGACCTCTTCGGCACCGACGGCCGGTACACGACCCAGGCCGGGGTCCAGGTCCCCGACCTGGAGCTGCTCGTGGACCGGGCGACCGTGCCGGCGCTGGCCCGGGAGGCGGTGCGGCGCGGCGCGGGCCGGATCGGCTACGAGTCCCACGACCTCACCGTCGACGGGCTGCACGGCCTGGAGCGGGTGCTCACCGACGCCGCCGCCGGTGGCACCGTCCCGGAGCTCGCCTCGGTGCGCCGGGCGGTCGAGGGGCAGCGGGCGGTCAAGGACGCCGGGGAGGTCGAGTCGCTGCGCCGGGCGTGCGCCGTCGCCGACCAGGCGCTGGCCGAGCTCGCCGCCGAGGGGGCGCTGCGCCCCGGGCGCACCGAGCTGGAGGTCGGCCGGGAGCTCGACGCCCGGATGCTGGCGCTCGGTGCCGAGGCGCCGTCGTTCGAGACGATCGTCGCGGCCGGGGCCAACTCCGCCGTGCCGCACCACCGGCCCGACCGCACCGAGCTGCGCGCCGGCGACTTCCTCAAGCTGGACTTCGGCGCCACCGTCGACGGCTACCACTCGGACATGACCCGCACCCTGGTGCTCGGCCACGCGTCCGACTGGCAGCGGGAGATCTACGCGCTGGTGGCCGAGTCGCAGGCCGCGGGCCGGGCGGCGCTCGCCGTCGGTGCCGACGTCGTCGCGGTGGACGCCGCGGCGCGCGACGTGATCGTCGCGGCCGGCCACGGCGACCACTTCACCCACGGCCTCGGGCACGGCGTGGGGCTGGAGATCCACGAGGCGCCAGGCATCGGCCAGCAGGGCGCGGGTACGCTTGCCGCCGGTATGGCCGTCACCGTGGAGCCGGGTGTGTACCTGCCCGGCCACGGCGGTGTCCGGATCGAGGACACCCTCATCGTCACCGATGACGCGCCCGAGTTGTTGACCCTCACGAGCAAGGAACTGCTGGTCCTCTAGATGGCTACCACCAACGACCTGAAGAACGGCATCGTCCTCAACCTGGACGGTCAGCTCTGGACCGTCACCGACTTCCAGCACGTCAAGCCCGGCAAGGGCGGGGCCTTCGTGCGGACGACGCTGAAGAACGTGCTGTCGGGCAAGGTCGTGGACAAGACCTTCAACGCCGGCACCAAGGTCGAGACGGCCACCGTGGACAAGCGGTCGATGACCTACCTGTACAAGGAGGGCACCGACTTCGTCTTCATGGACGGCGACACCTTCGAGCAGATCTACGTGCCGGCCGAGACCGTCGGCGACGGCGCGAACTACCTGCTGGACAACACCGAGGTCGTCGTCGCGGTCCACGACGGCACCCCGCTGTACGTCGAGCTCCCGGTGACCATGGAGCTGGTCGTCGAGCACACCGACCCGGGCCTGCAGGGCGACCGCTCCACCGGTGGCACCAAGCCCGCCACCCTGGAGACCGGCGCGCAGATCCAGGTGCCGCTGTTCATCAGCACCGGCGAGAAGCTGAAGGTCGACACCCGCGACGGCCGCTACCTCGGCCGCGTCAACTGATCGCGGGCTGACTCCGTGGCTGCGCGGACCAAGGCGCGCAAGCGCGCCGTCGACGTCCTGTACGAGGCCGACGTCCGGGGCCGGGAGCGGGTCGAGCTGCTCCGCGAGCGGGTCGCCGACGGCAACCCGCCGGTCCCGGACCACGCGATCCGCCTGGTCGAGGGCGTCGACGAGCACGGCGCCCGCATCGACGAGCTGATCGAGGCACACACCTCCGGCTGGTCGCTGGAGCGGCTGCCCGACGTCGACCGCGCGATCCTGCGCATGGCGACCTACGAGCTGCTGTGGGTGGACGACGTGCCCGACGCCGTCGTCATCGACGAGGCGGTGGAGCTGGCCCGGGCCATCTCGACCGACGAGTCGCCCCGCTACGTGAACGGCGTGCTCGGCGCCATCCTCGCCGCCGAGGTCCCCACCACCTGACCCGGGCCTCGCCAGGCTCGGGGGGTGGGGGCACCCCCCTGCCGGGGGGTCCCCCCGACGACGGGGTGCAGCACAGTCGCAGGTGGTCGACCGGGTCCGGCGGGGTGCGCCGTCAGGGGTCCGTGAGGGCAGGGGCCCGGACCACCGGAGTGCGAGGAGCGTCCGTTGTCGCGCCAGCTGCAGCAACCCCGTGACCGTCGTCGTCGGTGGGGCGTGGCCGCCGCCGGGACGGCGATGGCCCTCGTCGCGCCGGTTCTGGCCGGCACGGCGCCGGCGTCGGCGTCCCTCACCGGTCCGGGGGTCGGACCGAACAAGAACATCACCGTCTTCCACAACCTCGACTTCGTCGGGGTCTTCGGTTACGGCACGGTCGGCCAGAGCGTGCGGGTCGAGGTGATCCGCGACGGTGCCGTGATCGGCGTCGCCGAGGGGCCGGCCTGGAACACCGACGAAGGCGTCGGCCTGGAGGTCAACCACGGCGTCGAGGCCGGGGCGCCGGTGTACCCGGGCGACTGCTGGGCCGGCGGCACGCCCGACATCAGGCCCGGCGACCGGGTCGTGGTGTACGCGGGGACGATCCGCAACGAGGTCACCGTCGACGACATCCGCTGGACCGGCACCCCCGAGGCGGCGGACGAGAACGGGGACGGGACCTCCGACTCCGTCGTCGTCCGCGGGGTCGCCGCGCGCTTCGACGGCACCGTCATCCCGCCGTCGGTCCTCGACTCCGGCGAGTTCCGCAACGAGAGCGGCAAGTACCGCGCCACCCCGGACGCCATCGAGGCCGACCCGGGGGTCCACGGCGGCTTCCTCGTGCGGTACCGCGCCCCCTACCTCGGCTTCCGCAACAGCGACGGCCTGACCGAGGTCCAGCGGCGGCAGGCGTTGCTCACCGAGGACGGTCACGCCATCGGGATCGGGCACACCGAGCCGCTGCCGCGGGAGTCCATGCTGGTCGACGGTCTCGCCGACGTCACCGGCCCGGCGCCCGGCTGCGAGACCTTCGCCCAGGACCTGCTGCCGCCCAAGCCGGTCAGCCACACGCCGGCACCGGGTGCCCGCGACGTGGGCCGGCTGACCAACGTCACCGTCGGCTTCGACGAGCCGGTCACCGGGCTGAGCGCCTCGACCTTCACGCTGTCCGCCTCCGACGGGACGGCGGTGACGGCGGGGGTCGCCTACAACCGGACCACCGGGGTGGCCACCCTCAACCCGTTCCCGGGCACGACCGCCCCCTTGGCAGCGGGCACCCGCTACACCGCCACCGTCAGCGCGACGGTCACCGACGCCGCCGGGAACCCGCTCCCGAAGACCAGCTGGTCCTTCGTCACCAGCGGCGAGGGCGCGGACAACGACCGCACCCCGCCCACCGTCGTCAGCCGTGCACCGGAGGACGGCGCGACCGGCGTGGCCCGGGGCGTGAACGTGCTGGTCGGCATGAGCGAGGCGGTGGCGAAACCCGACGCGACGTCGGTCCGGCTGGCCGCGCCGGACGGTTCGACGGTGCCCGCGGTGGTCAACGTCAACGCCACGACGAACACGGTGATCGTCAACCCGGACGCCGATCTCGCCGCCGGCACCACCTACCAGGTCGTCCTGACCGACGGTGTGAAGGACCTCGCCGGCAACGCGCTGGCGCCCACGACATGGACGTTCACCACGAGCGGGACGGCGTCCGGGGACACCGTGCCGCCGAGGGTCACCAGCCAGTCGCCTCCACCGGGCGCGACCGGCGTCGCCAAGGGGGCCAACGTGCTGGCCGGTATGAGCGAGCCGGTCGTCAAGCCGGACTCCTCGGCGGTGTGGCTGGAGACGGCGGACGGGTCGCGGGTGCCCGCCGCGGTCAACTACAACGCCACGACCAGGACGGTCATCCTGAACCCGGGAAGCGACCTGGCGGCCGGCTCGTACACGGTCGTGCTGACAGACGGGGTGGAAGACGTGGCCGGCAACGCGCTCGCACCGACCAGCTGGACGTTCACCGTCGGCGCGGCCTCGGAGGACACCGTGGCGCCGACGGTGACCACCCGTACGCCGGACCGCGACACCACCGGCGTCGGCCGCGCCGCGAACGTGTTCATCACCTTCGACGAGCCGATGACCAAACCGGATGCCTCCGTCGTGTGGCTCGAGGCACCGGACGGATCGCAGGTGCCGACGGCGGTGAACTACAACGCCACGAACAACACCGTGGTCCTCAACCCGGATGCGGATCTCGCCGCGGCGACGACGTACACGGTGGTGCTGACGGCCGGGGTCGTGGACCGCGCGGGCCTGCCCGTCGCCGCCGAGGAGTGGTCCTTCACCACCCGCTGACCCGGACGCGTCCGACCTCTCCGCAGGGGCCCGCCGTCATGCCGGGCCGGCGTCGAGCGGGGCCCCGGAGGGGTCCCCGAGACGTCGGCGGACGCGCTCGTCGCAGGTCGAGACGGCACCTGGCCGCGGTGTCGTCCGGAGGACGACGATGTGCTCAGTGCAGGTCGCGGCGGAGGAACAGCCAGGTGCCGACACCCACGAGCACCGCGGCGAAGCAGCCGACGACGAGGCCGCCCTGCAGGTTGGTGACCAGGTAGGTGGCCGGCGCGGCCGGTGAGGGCCCGCCCCCGAAGTCGACGAGCTCCAGCCCGCCCGGGAGGACCAGGGCGATGGAGTTGGTCGACAGCAGCCACCGGTCCGTCGTGGGCTCGAGGATGCGCAGCGCGTTCTCCGCGATCGCGAAGTAGACGAAGCCGACGCCCAGGGCCGCCCCGGTGTTGCGCACCAGGTTCGCCAGGCCGAAGCCGATGAGGCCGACCAGCACCGTGAGGACGATCCCGCGGCCCTGGGCGGCGAGCAGCCCCGACCAGAACCCGTCGGGGACCCCGCCGTCGCTGCCCACGAGGGCGTCCAGCAGCCAGGCCATGGCCAGCCACCCGAGCTGCGCGGCGACGCCGAGGATCAGCGCCGCGAGGGCGAGGACGCCCGTCTTGGTGCCGATGACCCGGAGCCGGCTGGGCACCCAGAAGAGCAGCGCCACGATGGTGCGGGCGGACCACTCGGCCCCGATCCAGGTGGCCCCGATCAGGAAGGCGAGCACCGCCGCGGCGACGGCGAAGCCCACCGCGCCGGCCTCGCCGGAGGAGGCGAGGTCGAACGGTGCCGTGGTGACGAAGTCCTCGACGCGGACGGTCGAGGCGTCGATGGGCGGGCCGCAGAACTGGTCCACGGGCTGCCCCGCCTGCTCGGCGTCCTGCTCGCAGACCTGCCGGAACTCCTGCTCGCCGGCGAGGAACTCGTCGCGGCGCTCGGTCGCGGCGGCGAGGTCGGCGGCGGTCGGTTCACCGAAGTTGAGCAGCCCGATGACCACCGCCCCGAGCCAGCCGAGGGTGGCCAGCGCCAGGAGCACCTGGATGAACCGGCGGGAGGTGAACCGGTGCACCTCGGCGCGGAACAGGCTGCCCCGCGCCCGCGTCGCCCCCACCGGCGCGGCCGTCGGCTGCTCGGCCACCGCGCTCACGCCCGCTCCCCGGTGATCGCGAGGAAGGCGCTCTCCAGGTCAGGGGTCACACGGACCAGCTCCTCGACGTAGTGGCCGTGCCCGGCGAGCACGCGGGTGATCTCGCCCGGCGCGGGGGCGCCGTGCACGAGGATCTGCCCGTCGGGCGCGGGGGAGACGGAGAAGCCGGCGCCGTGCAGCACCGCCGCGGCGGCGGCCGGGTCGGGCACCGCGACGCGCACGTCCCCCGTGCCGGCCCGGTCGAGGACGGACGAGACCGGCCCGGCGGCGACCTGGCGGCCGCGGGCGAGGATGGTGACCGAGTCGCAGACCTGCTGGATCTCGGCGAGCAGGTGGGAGGAGAGCAGCACCGTCGTCCGGCCGTCGGACCCCAGCCGCCGGATCAGCTCTCGGACGTCGCGGATCCCGGCCGGGTCCAGGCCGTTGCTGGGCTCGTCGAGGATCAGCAGGCGCGGGGCCTTGAGCAGCGCCGCCGCGATGCCGAGGCGCTGCTTCATGCCGAGCGAGTAGCCCTTGAACCGGTCCCCGGCGCGTTCACGCAGGTCCACCAGCTCCAGGCACTCCTCGACGCGGGCCGCGGGGACGCCCGCGGTCTCGGCGAGCACCTCGAGGTTGCGCCGGCCGGTGAAGCCGGGGAAGAACAGCGGGGTCTCGACCAGGGCGCCGACGTCGCCGATCACCCGGGGGAGGTCGGTGGGCACCGGGCGGTCCAGCAGCCGGATGTCACCGGCCGAGGGGCGGACCAGGCCCAGGAGGACGCGGATGGACGTGGTCTTGCCGGAACCGTTGGGCCCGAGGAGCCCGTGCACCCCGCCGGACTCGACCGTCATGTCGAGGCCGTCCAGCGCGCGGAGCTCCTGACCCCCCCGCCTGCGGTAGGTCTTGGCGACCCCGGACATCTGCACCGCCGGCACGCCGGCCTCCAGCCTCCCGGGTCGCGCGCCCGGGTCGCCGCACCCTGGCACATCAGGTGCTCCGATGACAGCACCCTGGTGACGGGGTGGAACGGCCCCCTGCAGGGACCCGCGGCGAGCGTGCGAGCCGTGGGGGGCAGGGGTCCTTCTGTCAGCGCGGAGTGCGCCGGCGGTCGCCCCAGGAGTCGTCCACGTCGTCGTCGAGCTCCTCGTCACCGCCGGAGCTGACGATGCCCTCCATGCCGGGGGAGAGCACGCCCCACTCGATGAGCCGTGAGGTGAGCTCGTCGGGGCTCATGTCGTAGATGATCGCCAGTGACTTGAGGTCCTCGGCGCGGATCGAGAGGACCTTGCCGTTGTAGTCGTGCCGCTGGGCCTGGATGGTGGAGGCGTAGCGGGCGAGCGGGCCGGCCTCGTCGGCGGGCAGCGACCCCAGCGACTCGAGGTTCAGCACGATCTTGTTGGTCGAGGTGACCGCGGAGCTCGGCCGCGGGTCGGGCAGCAGCTCCGACACCGGGACGCCGTAGAAGACCGCGAGCTCGGAGAGGCGCTGCACGGTCACGGCGCGGTCGCCGCGTTCGTAGGAGCCGACGACGACCGCCTTCCAGCGGCCGTGCGACTTGTCCTCCACCCCCTGCAGGGAGAGGCCCTGCTGGTTGCGGATCGCGCGGAGCCGGGCGCCGAGGGCCCGTGAGTAGTCGGTGCTCATCGCTGTCTGCTCACTGTCCGTCGTCTCGGATCGGGGTTGTTCGTCACGCAGCGTACGTGCGAAGCGAGGATCACAACAGCCGGGACGGCACGAAACCGCAGGCGGACGGCGCACCGGCAGGCCCGGCCGGGCGGCGGCGGGCCCGAGGGGGGCGTGCAGTACCGTCGACGCCGGTCCGACCACTCCTTTAACGACCCGTCCAGTGAGGCGGGGAAGGAGGCCTCATGGCCCGCTCGCCCGACCCTGCCCGGAGCACGTCTCCCGGCAGCACCCCCGGCACCCTGCTCTCGTCCGCCGACGTCGCCCGCGTCGTCGACCGCATGGCCCACCAGCTCATCGAGCGGGCGGCCAGCCTGCGTCCCGACGACGGCGCCGACCAGGCCGACGGGGGGCTCCCCGACCTGGTCCTCGTGGGCATCCCGACCCGTGGCGCGCCGCTGGCCCGCCGGCTGGCCGCCCGCATCGCCGCGTTCACCGGCGTGACCGTCGACGTGGGGACCGCCGACATCACGCTCTACCGCGACGACCTGCGGCTGCGCGGCGTCCGGGCGCTGGAGCCCACGGTCATGCCCGACGGCGGCATCGACGACCGGCTCGTCGTCCTCGTGGACGACGTCCTCTACTCCGGCCGGTCCGTGCGGGCCGCGCTGGACGCGCTCCGCGACCTGGGCCGCCCGCGCAGCGTCCAGCTGGCGGTGCTGGTCGACCGGGGTCACCGCGAGCTGCCCATCCGCGCCGACTTCGTCGGCAAGAACGTGCCGACGTCGAGGTCGCAGCAGGTGCGCGTGCACCTCACCGAGATCGACGGCGTCGACGAGGTCCTGGTCACGGAGGGGGACCGGTGAAGCGGCACCTGCTGGAGTCCGCGGACCTGGACAGGGACGACGCGACGCTGGTGCTCGACACCGCGGCGCAGATCGACCAGGCCCTCGCCGGCCGTGAGGTGAAGAAGCTCCCGACGCTGCGCGGGCGGACGGTGGTCAACCTCTTCTACGAGGACTCCACCCGCACCCGGATCAGCTTCGAGCTCGCCGCCAAGCGGCTGTCGGCCGACGTCATCAACTTCTCGGCCAAGGGCAGCAGCGTCTCCAAGGGCGAGAGCCTCAAGGACACCGCGCTCACCCTGGAGGCGATGGGCGCCGACGCCGTCGTCGTCCGGCACTCCGCGTCGGGCGCGCCGCACCGGCTGGCGAACTGGGTGCGCGGCAGCGTGGTCAACGCCGGCGACGGCACCCACGAGCACCCCACCCAGGCGCTGCTGGACGCCTACACGATCCGGCAGCGGCTGGGCCGGCTCGACGGGGTGCGCGTGACGATCGTCGGCGACGTCCTGCACAGCCGGGTGGCCCGCTCCAACGTCGGGTTGCTGCACACCCTGGGGGCCGAGGTCACGCTGGTCGCCCCGCCGACCCTGCTGCCGGTGGGCGTGGGCAGCTGGCCGGCCGAGGTGGGCTACGACCTGGACGCGGTGCTGCCCAAGAGCGACGTCGTGATGATGCTGCGGGTGCAGGCCGAGCGGATGAACGCCTCGTTCTTCCCCAGCGCCCGCGAGTACAGCCGCCGTTACGGCCTGGACGCCCGCCGCATGGCCGCCCTGCCCGACGACGCCATCGTCATGCACCCGGGGCCGATGAACCGCGGCATGGAGATCGCCGCCGAGGTGGCCGACTCCGTCCGCTCCACGATCGTCGAGCAGGTCGCCAACGGGGTCTCGACCCGCATGGCCGTGCTCTACCTGCTGCTCGGAGGCTCTCCCCAGTGACCACGTACCTGATCAAGGGCGCCCGACCGCTGGGCGGCGACCCGGCCGACATCCTGGTGAAGGACGGCCGCATCGCCGCCGTCGGTGACGCGCTGGACGTGCCCGGGGCCGAGGTGGTCGGGGCCGCCGGGCTGGTCGCGCTGCCCGGCCTGGTCGACCTGCACACGCACCTGCGCGAGCCCGGTCGCGAGGACGCCGAGACGGTGGAGACCGGCAGCCGCGCCGCCGCGCTGGGCGGGTTCACCGCGGTCCACGCGATGGCCAACACCGACCCGGTCGCCGACACCGCCGGCGTCGTCGAGCAGGTGTGGCGGCTGGGCCAGGAGGCCGGCCTGGTCGACGTCGTCCCCGTGGGCGCGGTCACCGTCGGCCTGGCCGGAGAGCGGCTGGCCGAGCTCGGCGCGATGGCCGACTCCGCCGCGCGGGTGCGGGTCTTCTCCGACGACGGGCACTGCGTCAGCGACCCCGCACTCATGCGGCGGGCGCTGGAGTACGTGAAGGCCTTCGACGGCGTCGTCGCCCAGCACGCCGAGGAGCCGCGGCTCACCGCGGGCGCGCAGATGCACGAGGGCGGCCGCTCCGCCCGCCTGGGCCTCACCGGCTGGCCGGCCGCCGCGGAGGAGGCGATCATCGCCCGCGACGTGCTGCTGGCCGAGCACGTCGGCGCGCGGCTGCACGTCTGCCACGTCTCGACCGCCGGCTCGGTGGAGATCCTGCGCTGGGCGAAGTCCCGCGGCGTCCGGGTGACCGCCGAGGTGACGCCCCACCACCTGCTGCTCACCGACGCCTGCGCCGAGTCCTACGACCCGGTCTTCAAGGTCAACCCGCCGCTGCGCACCGACGCCGACGTGGAGGCGCTCCGGGCGGGCCTGGCCGACGGCACGATCGACGCCGTCGGCACCGACCACGCCCCGCACGCGGTGGAGGACAAGGAGAGCGAGTGGGCGCAGGCCCGGCCCGGGATGCTCGGGCTGGAGCAGGCGCTGTCGGTCGTCATCGGGACGATGGTCGAGGCGGGCCGCCTCGACTGGGCCGGCGTCGCCGACCGCATGTCGGTCCGCCCGGCGGGCATCGGGCGGCTGGACGGGCACGGCCGTCCGCTGGCCCCCGGGGAGCCGGCCAACCTCGTGCTCGTCGACCCCGCCGCCCGCGCGGTGGTCGACCCCGCGGCGCTGGCCAGCCGCAGCCGCAACAGCCCCTATGCCGGCCGGGAGCTCCCCGGTCGGGTGGTCGCGACGTTCCTGCGGGGGACGCCGACCGTCCTGGACGGAAAGGCAACACGGTGACAGAGGCAGTGCTCGTGCTCGAGGACGGGCGGACGTTCCGGGGCGAGTCCTACGGCGCCACGGGGACGACGGTCGGTGAGGCGGTCTTCGCCACCGGCATGACCGGCTACCAGGAGACGCTGACCGACCCCAGCTACGCCGGTCAGATCGTCGCCATGACGGCGCCGCACATCGGCAACACCGGGGTCAACGGCGAGGACGACGAGAGCAGCCGCATGTGGGTGGCCGGCTTCGTCGTCCGCGACCCCGCCCGCCGCACGTCGAACTGGCGGTCGACCGGCAGCCTGGACGACGAGCTGGTCGCCCAGGGGGTCGTGGGCATCAGCGGCGTCGACACCCGGGCGCTGACCCGCCACCTCCGGGACCGGGGCGCGATGCGCGCCGGGATCAGCACCGAGCTGGATGCTGAGGCGCTGCTCGCCCGCGTGACGGCGGCCGAGAGCATGACCGGCGCCGACCTCGCCCCGACGGTGAGCACCGGCGAGCCCTACGTCGTCCCGGCGGTGGGGGAGAAGCGCTTCACCATCGCCGCGCTCGACCTGGGCATCAAGACCGCGACCCCGCGCCACCTGGCCGCGCTCGGCGTCGAGACCCACGTGCTGCCCTCCACGGCCACCGCCGAGGAGCTGCTCGCGGCCGGGCCCGACGGGGTCTTCCTCTCCAACGGCCCCGGCGACCCCGCGGCCGCGGACTACGCGGTCGCGGCGGTGCGGGGGGTGCTCGACGCCCGCCGCCCGCTGTTCGGCATCTGCTTCGGCAACCAGATCCTCGGCCGGGCGATCGGCCTGGGGACCTACAAGCTCCGCTTCGGCCACCGCGGGCTGAACCAGCCGGTGCTCGACCGGGTCAGCGGCACGGTGCGGGTGACCAGCCACAACCACGGCTTCGCCGTGGACGCGCCGCTGGACCGGCCCACCGACACCCCGTACGGCCCGGTCGAGGTCAGCCACGTCGGGCTCAACGACGACGTCGTCGAGGGGCTGCGGCTGGTCGACGCCCCGGCCTTCAGCGTCCAGTTCCACCCGGAGTCCGCGGCCGGCCCGCACGACGCGGCGCCGCTGTTCCAGCGCTTCGTCGACCTGATGGAGGCGGCCCGCACCGGTGACGGCCCGGCCGTCAGCCCACCCACCACGGTGCAGTCGAGCACGGGGGAGACCAACTGATGCCCAAGCGCACCGACATCGAGCACGTGATGGTGATCGGCTCCGGGCCGATCCTCATCGGCCAGGCCGCCGAGTTCGACTACTCCGGCACGCAGGCCTGCCGGGTGCTGCGTGCCGAGGGGCTGCGGGTCAGCCTGGTCAACAGCAACCCGGCGACGATCATGACCGACCCCGAGATCGCCGACGCCACCTACATCGAGCCGCTGACGCCGGAGTTCGTCGAGAAGGTCATCGCCAAGGAGCGGCCCGACGCGCTGCTGGCCACCCTCGGGGGGCAGACGGCGCTCAACATCGCCATCGGCCTGTACGAGAACGGCGTGCTGGAGAAGTACGGCGTGCAGCTCATCGGCGCCGACGTCGACGCGATCAACCGCGGCGAGGACCGGCAGAAGTTCAAGGACATCGTCCGGTCGATCGGCGCCGACGCCCCGCGGTCCAACGTCTGCGCCACCGTCGAGGAGGCGCTGGCCACCGCCGAGGAGGTCGGCTACCCCGTCGTCATCCGGCCCAGCTTCACCATGGGCGGCCTGGGCTCGGGCTTCGCCACCGACGAGGCCATGCTGCGCCGCATGGCCGCCCACGGCCTGGCCGACTCCCCGGTGCACACCGTGCTCATCGAGGAGTCGGTGCTCGGCTGGAAGGAGTACGAGCTCGAGCTGATGCGCGACCGCAGCGACAACGTGGTCGTCATCTGCTCCATCGAGAACATCGACGCGATGGGCGTGCACACCGGTGACTCGGTCACGGTGGCGCCGGCGATGACGCTCACCGACGTCGAGTACCAGCGGATGCGCGACGTCGGCATCGCCGTCCTGCGCGAGGTCGGCGTCGACACCGGCGGTTGCAACATCCAGTTCGCCGTCAACCCGGCGGACGGGCGGCTGGTGGTCATCGAGATGAACCCCCGGGTCTCCCGCTCCAGCGCGCTGGCGTCCAAGGCCACCGGGTTCCCCATCGCCAAGATCGCCGCGAAGCTCGCCATCGGCTACACGCTCGACGAGATCACCAACGACATCACCGGCGTCACCCCGGCGGCGTTCGAGCCGACGCTGGACTACGTCGTGGTGAAGATCCCGCGGTTCGCCTTCGAGAAGTTCCCCGGCGCCGACCCCCGGCTGACCACGACGATGAAGAGCGTCGGCGAGGTCATGGCGATGGGCCGCAACTTCCCCGAGGCGCTGGGCAAGGCGATGCGGTCCACCGAGACCAAGGTCGCCGGGTTCTGGACCGGGGGCGCGGAGACGCGGTCGGCCGACGAGCTCCTCGAGGCGTTGCGCACCCCGGTCGACGGCCGGCTCTACACCGCCGAGGCGGCGCTGGCCGCCGGCGCCACGGTCGAGCAGGTCGCCGAGGCCAGCGGCTTCGACCCGTGGTTCGTCGACCAGATCGCGCTCGTGCGCGAGGTGGCCGCGGACGTCCGCGAGACGCCGTCGCTGACCCCGGAGCTGCTCCGGCGGGCCAAGCGGCACGGGCTCTCGGACCGGCAGATCGCCGCGCTGCGGCCCGAGCTCGCCGGTGAGGACGGCGTCCGGGCGCTGCGCTGGCGGCTCGGCGTGCGGCCGGTCTACAAGACCGTCGACACCTGCGCCGCCGAGTTCGCCGCCCGCACGCCGTACCACTACTCGTCCTACGACGAGGAGACCGAGGTGCAGCCGCGGGAGAAGGAGGCGGTGCTGATCCTCGGCTCCGGCCCCAACCGGATCGGCCAGGGCATCGAGTTCGACTACTCCTGCGTGCACGCGGTCATGGCGCTGCAGGACGCCGGCTACGAGGCGGTGATGGTCAACTGCAACCCCGAGACCGTCTCCACCGACTACGACACCGCCGACCGGCTGTACTTCGAGCCGCTGACCTTCGAGGACGTCCTGGAGGTGGTGCAGGCCGAGCGCGCGGCCGGTCCGGTCGCCGGGGTCATCTGCACGCTCGGAGGGCAGACGCCGCTGGGCCTGGCGCAGCGGCTCAAGGACGCCGGCGTCCCGGTGCTGGGGACCTCGCCCGAGGCGATCGACGCCGCCGAGCACCGCGGGGCCTTCTCCCGCGTGCTCGCCGACACCGGGCTGCTGGCCCCCAAGCACGGCACGGCGACGACCTTCGCCGAGGCTCACGCGATCGCCACGGGGATCGGCTACCCCGTGCTGGTGCGCCCCTCCTACGTGCTCGGCGGCCGCGGCATGGAGATCGTCTACGACGACGCCACGCTCGAGGGCTACATCGCCAAGGCGACCGAGGTCAGCGACGACCACCCGGTGCTGGTCGACCGCTTCCTGGAGGACGCCGTCGAGATCGACGTCGACGCCCTCTACGACGGCACCGACCTGTACCTGGGCGGGGTCATGGAGCACATCGAGGAGGCCGGCATCCACTCCGGCGACTCGGCCTGCGCGCTGCCGCCGATCACCCTTGGCTCGGCCGACCTGCTGAAGATCCGTGCGGCGACCGGGAAGCTGGCCGAGCGCATCGGCGTCCGCGGGCTGATGAACGTCCAGTACGCGATCAAGGACGACATCCTCTACGTCATCGAGGCCAACCCGCGGGCCAGCCGCACGGTGCCCTTCGTGTCCAAGGCGACGGCGGTGCAGCTGGCGAAGGCCGCCGCGCGGATCGCCGTCGGGGAGTCGATCGCCGACCTCCGTGCGGCCGGCGTCCTCCCGGCGACCGGTGACGGCACCGACCTGCCCGACCACGCCCCGATCGCCGTGAAGGAGGCGGTGCTGCCCTTCCACCGCTTCCGCACCGTCGAGGGCCACGGGGTGGACACCGTGCTCTCCCCGGAGATGAAGTCGACCGGCGAGGTCATGGGCCTGGACGCGCAGTTCGGGACGGCGTTCGCCAAGTCGCAGGCCGCCGCCTACGGCTCGCTGCCGACCGACGGCACGGTGTTCGTGTCGCTGGCCAACCGGGACAAGCGCTCGGCGGTCTTCCCGATCAAGCGGCTGGCCGACCTGGGCTTCCGCCTGCTGGCCACCACCGGCACCGCCCAGGTGCTGCGGCGGCACGGCGTCGCGGCCGAGGTCGTGGGCAAGTTCAGCGAGGGCCCGGGCAACGTCGTCGAGCGGATCCAGGCCGGCGAGGTCGACCTGGTGTTCAACACGCCCTTCGGGGCCCCCGGCAACAGCGGCCCGCGGCTGGACGGCTACGAGATCCGCACCGCCGCGGTGAGCGCCGGCATCCCGTGCATCACGACGGTGCAGGGCATGGCCGCCGCGGTGCAGGGCATCGAGGCGCTCCGGCACGGCGGCATCGGGGTCCGCAGCCTGCAGGAGGTGCACGCGGCGCTGGCCGGCGGCACCCACGGCGGCCCGAGCACGTTCGCAGGGACGGGGGAGTGACCTCGGCGCCACCCGGCGCCGTGGCCCGGCTGCGGGACGACCTCGTCGCCCGCGGCCTGGTCGACGGCCTGCCCGCGGCGTTCACCGCGGGGGTCACCCGGTTCGGGCGGCCCCCGCAGGCGGAGCTCGACGCCCTGACCGGCGCGGCCGGCGACCTGGCGGCTCGTCTGGCGACCGGAGCCGTCGGCGCGGAGGACCTGCCGCTGCTGACGCGCGTGCTCGTCACCGCCCGGCAGGGCGACCTGCTCGCCGCGCACGGGCTGGCGACTCCGGCCTACGACGTGCTGGGCTCCTTCCGGGAGAACCTGGAGCGGCCGCTGGGCCTGCTGCTGCCCGAGCGGCCGACGGCGGGTGGCCGGCGCTGGCCGCTGCTGGGCCGCACGGTGGGCTTCCCGATCGGGGTCTCCTCCTGCGTCCTCAACGGCAGCGCGGCGTGGGTGCGGCACAACGTCGCCAACGGCTGGAACGTGCTCACCTACAAGACCGTCCGGGGTCGGGCGCACCCGCCGAACGAGGCGCCGAACTGGACCGTCGCCCCGGGGCAGACCGTCAGCCTCCCCCCGGGGGCCGGCGCGGACGTCGTCTCCGATCCGTGGGACTGGGTCGCGCCGGGGTCAGCGGCGGTGAGCAGCGTGAACTCCTTCGGCGTCCCGTCGCCGGAGCCCGGGGAGTGGATGGCGGACCTCGCCCGCGCCGTGGACGCCGTGGGCGAGGAGCAGGTGCTGCTGGTCAGCGTCATGGGGGAGGGCGACGACCTCGCGGCGGACTTCGTGCGCACCGCGCTGCTGGCGCAGGAGTCCGGTGCGACGGTGGTCGAGCTCAACCTGTCCTGCCCGAACACCCTCGACCGCTCCGCGGCCGGCGTGAAGCCGCCGCTGTGCCTGGACGCCGACGCCACCGTCGCGGTGGTCGAGGCGGTGCGCCGGGCGCTGGACGACCGCACCGGGCTGGTGGCCAAGCTCTCCTGGCTCGACGCCGACCGGCTCGCCGCCCTGGTCCCGCGGCTGGCACCGCTGGTGGACGGGATCGCCGGGATCAACACCGTGCAGAGCCGCGTGCGGCGCAGCGACGGCACGCCCACCTTCCCCGGGCGGGAGCTGGCCGGGCTGTCGGGGATCGCGGTGCGCGAGTCGGCGCTGGACTTCACCCGGCGGCTGGTCGCCCTCCGGGAGCAGAGCGGCGCCCGCTTCGACGTCCTGGCGATGGGCGGGGTGACCGACCCGGCGTCGTTCGAGGCGCTCGTCACCGCCGGGGCGGACGCGGTGCAGACCGCCGCCGGCGCCTTCGCCGATCCGCTCCTGGCCCAGCGCTGCGTCGCCGCGCTGGGGGAGACCCTGCCCCGGGCGGTGGCGCCGTGACCGCGCCGTTCGGGCACCGGCTGGCCGACGCGGTAGCGGACCGCGGGCCGCTGTGCGTCGGCATCGACCCGCACGCCTCGCTCCTCGACGCCTGGGGGCTGCCCGACAGCGCCGACGGGGTGGGCCGGTTCACCGACGCCGTCGTCGACGCGCTCGCCGGCTCGGTCGCCGTCCTCAAGCCGCAGATCGCCTTCTACGAGCGGTTCGGCTCCCGCGGCCTCGCCGTCCTCGAGGAGGGGGTGGCCCGAGCCCGCGCGGCCGGCGCGCTCGTGCTGCTGGACGCCAAGCGCGGCGACATCGGCTCGACGATGGCCGCCTACGCAGACCTGCTCCGCCCGGACCACCCGCTGGCGGTGGACGCGATGACCGTGAGCCCCTACCTCGGCCCCGGCTCCCTGCAGCCGGCGGTGGACAGCGCGCGGCAGCACGGCGGCGGGCTGTTCGTGCTCGCCCGCACCTCCAACCCCGACGCCGCGACCCTCCAGCACGCGCTGGTGGGGGAGCGGTCGGCCGCGCAGGTCGTGGTGGACACCGTGCGCGGCTGGAACACGCCGGGCTGGGTCGTGGGCGACCCGCTGCCCGACCCCGCGGCGGTGCGGGACCTCGCCACCGGGTTCGGCCCCACGACCGGCTCCTTCGGGGTGGTGGTCGGCGCGACGCTGCGCGAGCTCGACGTCGACCTGACCGGTCTGGGCGGTCCGGTGCTCGCACCGGGCCTCGGTGCGCAGGGCGGGACGGTGAGCGACCTGCGCCGGTTGTTCGGCGACCGCGCGGCCGTCGTCCCCACGGTGTCCCGCGACGTGCTGGGCGCCGGCCCCGACCCCGCGGCGCTGCGGGCCGCGGCCGAGCGCTGGGCGGAGGCCCTGGCGACCTGAGCCGCCTGCCGGGCGTGTCGTGTCGTCGGCGTGTCGGGGCCGCGCCCACCGCGCTCCCGGGCAGCCGCCGCCACGAAACCGCTCCGTCCGGATACCGACCCTGACCTGGGGTGATCACACTGGGTGAGGGACAAGGTGGCGAATGCGTGAACACCGGGTCGCCGGGCCGTTCGGTTGATCTCCGAGTCCGTGCGTGACCTGCGGATTTGCCGGGCACCACCACGACCGTGAGGCTCGCAGCGGAGGCGCGGTGCGTCTCCAGGAACCGAACGACCGCCGGTCGGACCTCGGCCGACGACGACACGATTGGGTTGCACCATGCCCCTGCCTGACCTGTCCCCGGAACAGCGGGCCGCCGCCCTCGAGAAGGCGGCCGCCGCCCGCAAGGCGCGCGCCGAGCTGCGCGAGCGACTCAAGAGCAAGGGCGCCACGGTCGGCGACGTCCTCAAGCAGGGCGAGACCGACGAAGTGATCGGCAAGATGCGGGTCTCCGCCGTCCTGGAATCCCTGCCCGGTGTGGGCAAGGCGCGGGCTGCGAAGATCATGGAACGCCTGGAGATCTCCCCGACACGACGCGTGCGGGGTCTGGGCGCCAACCAGCGGCGGGCGCTGGAGGCCGAGTTCGGCGGCGAGAAGGTCGACGCCGAGCAGGTCCCCGCCGACGGCTCCGTCTGAGGAGGGTCGTCGGGACCGCCGACGACCCCGGGCGAGGACGACGAGTGGCTGCAGCGACACCGGCACGGCTGACCGTGCTCTCCGGACCCTCCGGGGTCGGCAAGGGCACCGTGGTCGCCGAGGTCCGGCGGCGGCATCCGGAGGTCTGGGTGTCGGTGTCGGCCACCACTCGTCGCCCCCGGCCCGGCGAGGTCGACGGCGTGCACTACCACTTCGTCGCCGACGCCGAGTTCGACCGGCTGATCGCCACCGACGGGCTGCTGGAGTGGGCCGAGTACGCGGGCAACCGCTACGGCACGCCGCTCGCCCCGGTGCAGGCGCAGCTGGCCACCGGCCGGCCGGCGCTGCTGGAGATCGAGCTGCAGGGCGCCCGGCAGGTCCGGGCCCGCGCGCCGGAGGCCCAACTGGTCTTCCTCGCCCCGCCGTCGTGGGCCGAGCTGGTCAGCCGGCTGGCCGGCCGCGGGTCCGAGCCCGCCGCCGTGCAGGAGCGGCGGCTGGCGATCGCGCAGGCCGAGCTGGACTCCTCCGGCGAGTTCGACGTGGTGGTCGTCAACGACGACGTCGCCCGCGCCGCGGACGAGTTGGTAGGCTTGTTGACTGCGCCCTCGCCCGGACCGGTTCCGGGCGCGAGCGCCCACGAGTGAGCCCGCCGGTTCCGCCGGCCCGCCCGCTCCCACGAAACGATCGAGGAGACCCGTCCGACCGTGTCCGGAGTCGCACCCGCCCCCGAGGGCATCACCAACCCGCCGATCGACGAGCTGCTCGAGCGCACCAGCAGCAAGTACGGCCTGGTGATCTTCGCCGCCAAGCGCGCGCGCCAGATCAACGCCTACTACAGCCAGCTCTCCGAGGGCCTGCTGGAGTACGTCGGCCCGCTGGTCGACACCGCGCCCCAGGAGAAGCCGCTGTCGATCGCGCTGCGCGAGATCAACGAGGGCCTGCTCGCCCACACCGCCGGCGAGAACTGAAAGAGGACCCCGTCGCTCCCCACGCCTCGCACGCTCGGCACGGGGCCCTGCGACGGGGCCGACGGCTGGTGACGTGCCCAGCCGTCTCGCTCGTTGTGATGGCGCCCCCGGCAGCTGCCGGGGGCGTCGTCGCGTCTGGGAGAGGATGAGCGCATGAGCCGGATCGTGCTGGGGGTCAGCGGCGGGGTCGCCGCGTACAAGGCCGCGCTGCTGCTGCGAGCCCTCACCGAGGCCGGCCACGACGTCCGCGTCGTCCCCACCCCGGGGGCGCTGCACTTCGTCGGGGCGGCGACCTTCGAAGCGCTCTCGGGCAACCCCGTCACCACCGACGTGTGGTCCGACGTCCCCGAGGTCGCGCACGTCCGCATCGGCCAGGAGGCGGAGCTCGTGGTGGTCGCCCCGGCCACCGCCGACCTGCTGGCCCGCGCCGCCATGGGCCGGGCCGACGACCTGCTCACCGCCACGCTGCTGACCGCGCACTGCCCGGTCGTCTTCGTGCCGGCGATGCACACCGAGATGTGGCTGCACCCGGCCACCCAGGACAACGTCGCGACGCTGCGCCGCCGAGGCTCGATCGTGCTGCCGCCGGCCGTCGGTCGGCTCACCGGGCCCGACTCCGGCCCCGGCCGGCTCCCGGAGCCGGCCGACATCGCCGCGCTGGCGTCGGTGGTCCTCGCCGCGGGCGCCGACACGCTCGCCCCGGACCTGGCGGGCCGCCGGGTCGTGATCAGCGCCGGCGGCACCAGGGAGCCCCTGGACCCGGTCCGGTACCTGGGCAACCGGTCGTCGGGCAAGCAGGGCTGGGCGCTGGCCCGGGTCGCCGCCGCCCGTGGCGCCGAGGTCGTGCTGGTCGCCGCCAACGTCGAGCTGCCGGCGCCCTTCGGCGTCCGCGTGGTGCCCGTCGGCACCGCCGAGGAGCTGCGGACGGCGATGCTCGCCGAGTCGGCGGCGGCCGATGTCGTGGTCATGAGCGCGGCCGTGGCCGACTTCCGGCCGGCGGACGTCGCCGCCACCAAGCTGAAGAAGGGTTCGGCGAGCGAGCCGGCATCGGTGCCGCTGGTGCGCAACCCCGACGTCCTGGCCGAGCTGGTCACCAAGCGGGTCCCGGGCCAGCTCGTCGTCGGCTTCGCGGCCGAGACCGGCGACGGGGACGGGGACGTGCTCACCCACGCCCGGGCCAAGCTCGCCCGCAAGGGCTGCGACCTCCTCGTCGTGAACGACGTCTCGGCCGGGCAGGTGTTCGGCCGGGCGGAGAACGCCGTCGTCGTGCTGTCGCCGGACGGCGGTAGCACCGAGGTGCCCCGGGGGAGCAAGGACGCCGTCGCCGCCGGCATCTGGTCGGCGGTCACGGCCCGGCTGGCCGCGCCCGCGGGGGCCTGACGCACGCCGTCGTGCCCGCCTCCGGGGTGCGCCGGTAACGTGCGCACCCGGTGCTCCGCACCGAGCGACCCCGCCCACCGTCCCCAGGGAGTACCGAGTGCCACGCCGCCTCTTCACGTCCGAGTCGGTGACCGAGGGCCACCCGGACAAGATCGCCGACCAGATCAGCGACTCGATCCTGGATGCGATGCTCACCCAGGACCCGCGCAGCCGGGTCGCCGTCGAGACGATGATTACGACCGGTCAGGTGCACATCGCGGGCGAGGTCACCACGGCCGGCTACGTCGACATCCCGGCGATCGTCCGGGAGACGGTGCTGCGCATCGGCTACGACTCCTCCCGCAAGGGCTTCGACGGCGCCTCCTGCGGCGTCAGCGTCTCCATCGGTGCCCAGTCGCCGGACATCGCGCAGGGCGTCGACACCGGCTACGAGGCGCGGACGGCGGGCACCGCCGACGACGCGATCGAGCGTCAGGGCGCCGGCGACCAGGGCCTGATGTTCGGGTACGCGACCGACGAGACGCCCGAGCTCATGCCGCTGCCCATCGCGCTGGCCCACCGGCTCTCCCGCCGGCTCTCCGCGGTGCGCAAGGACGGCTCGGTGCCCTACCTGCGCCCCGACGGCAAGACCCAGGTCACGGTCGTCTACGAGGACGACCGCCCGGTCGCCGTCGACACCGTGGTCGTCTCCTCGCAGCACGCCGAGGACATCTCCATCGAGACGCTGCTGACCCCGGACATCGAGGAGCTCGTCGTCGAGCCGGAGCTCGCCGCCCTCGGCCTGCCCACCCGCGGGCACCGGCTGCTGGTGAACCCGACCGGGAAGTTCGTCATCGGCGGCCCGATGGGTGACGCCGGCCTCACCGGCCGCAAGATCATCGTCGACACCTACGGCGGCATGGCCCGCCACGGCGGCGGCGCCTTCTCGGGCAAGGACCCGTCGAAGGTCGACCGCTCGGGGGCCTACGCGATGCGCTGGGTGGCCAAGAACGTGGTGGCCGCGGGCCTGGCCCGCCGCTGCGAGGTGCAGGTGGCCTACGCGATCGGCGCCGCCCACCCGGTCGGGCTGTTCGTCGACACCCACGGCACGGGCACCGTCGCCGACGAGGTCCTGGAGAAGGCGATCACCTCGGTGTTCGACCTGCGGCCGGGCGCCATCGTCCGCGACCTGGACCTGCTGCGGCCCATCTACGGCCCCACCGCCGCCTACGGCCACTTCGGCCGGGCGGACCTGGACCTGCCGTGGGAGCGGCTGGACCGGGTCGAGGCGCTCCAGGCCGCCGTCGGCTGAGGAAGGACCCCGCTGCCCCCCGGACCTCGCAGGCCCGGCCCGGGCCCCTGCAGCGGGGCCGTTCCAGCACGTCACCCGGGGCCGTTCCGGTCGGTAGCGACGGGGAGACTGAGCACGTGCTGGTCGCCCGGGTCGTCGTGGACGTGCCCCTGGCCCACCTCGACCGCCCGTTCGACTACGCGGTGCCGGAGAAGGACGCCGGGACCGTGCAGCCGGGCTGCCGGGTGCGGGTCCGCTTCCACGGCCGTCTCGTCGACGGCGTGGTGTGGGAGCTCGGCGGGTCCAGCGAGTTCGCCGGGAAGCTCCAGCCGCTCTCCCACGTGCCCTCGGGTGAGCCGGTGCTCACGCCGCAGGTCGCCCGGCTGGTGCGGGCCGTCGCCGACCGGTACGCCGGCACCGCGAGCGACGTGCTGCGGCTGGCGCTCCCGCCGCGCCGGGCCGCCGCGGAGAAGCGCGAGTCGCCCACGCCGGAGGCGCTGCCGGAGCCGCCGGACCCCGCCGGGTTCGCCCGGTACCAGGCAGGTCCGGCGCTCCTGGCCGCTCTGGCCGAGGGGCGGCCGGCGCGCGCGGTCTGGACGGCGCTGCCCGGTGAGGACTGGCCGACCCGGCTGGTCGAGCTGTGCCGGGCGGCGCTGTCGGGGCGGCGCGGGGCCCTGGTCGTCGTCCCCGACGGCCGCGACCTCGACCGGCTGACGGCGGCGGCGGAGCGCCTGCTCCCGGAGCACGCGTTCACGGTGCTGCGGGCCGACGACTCGCCGGAGAAGCGCTACCGCCGGTTCCTCGCCGCCTCCCGGGGCGCCGCGCAGGTGGTGCTCGGCACCCGGGCGGCGATGTTCGCGCCGGTCCGCGACCTGGGCCTGGTGGTGGTCTGGGACGACGGCGACGACCTGCACTCCGAGGAACGCGCTCCCTACCCGCACGCCCGCGACGTGCTGGTGCAGCGGGCGTGGCTGGACTCCTGCGCGGCGGTCGTCGCGGGGACCTCGCGGACCGCCGAGGCCGGGCTGCTGGTGGAGTCCGGCTGGGCGAACGAGCTGGTGGCCGACCGGGCGGTGCTGCGCGCGGCCGCGCCCCGGGTGCAGGCGCTGGGCGACGACTTCGAGCTGGCCCGCGACCCTGCCGCCCGCACCGCCCGCCTGCCCTCGCTCGCCTACGAGACGGCGCGCAAGGCGCTGGCCGCCGGCGCCCCCGTGCTCGTCCAGGTCCCGCGCCGCGGGTACGTCCCCTCCCTGGCGTGCGCCCGCTGCCGGGCCCCGGCCCGGTGCGCCCACTGCGCCGGCCCGCTCGGCATCTCCCCACGACCCGGCCCCGGCGGCGCACGGATCCCGGCCTGCCGCTGGTGCGCCCGGCCGGCCGCCACCTTCGACTGCCCGCACTGCCACGGCACCAAGCTGCGGGCCGCGGTGGTGGGGGAGTCGCGCACCGCGGAGGAGCTCGCGCGAGCCTTCCCGGGCACGACCGTCCGCACCTCCGGCAGCACGTCCGGGGTCCTCGCCACCGTCCCGGCGGGCCCCGCGCTGGTGGTGGCGACGCCCGGTGCCGAGCCGGTGGCCGAGGGCGGCTACGGCGCGGCGCTGCTGCTGGACTCCTGGGCGCTGCTCGGCCGCGCCGACCTGCGCGCCGGTGAGGAGACCCTGCGCCGCTGGGCCAACGCGGCGTCGCTGGTGCGCCCCGCCGCGGCCGGGGGCCAGGTCGTCGTGGCCGCCGACGCCGGGCACCCCGTCGTGCAGGCCCTGGTGCGCTGGGACCCGGCCTGGCTGGCCGAGCGGGAGCTGGCCGACCGCCGGGAGCTGGGGTTCCCGCCGGTGACGCGCATGGCGTCGCTGGTGGGGTCGCCGGCGGCGCTGGGGGAGTTCCTCGCCGCCGCGCGCCTGCCCGCCGACGCCGACCTCCTCGGCCCGGTCCCGGAGCGACCACGGCCCGGCCAGGAGGGCGAGCGGGAGCGGTACCTCGTGCGGGTCCCGCGCACCGAGGGCACGGCGCTCGCGCACGCGCTGGCCGAGGTGCAGGGCGTGCGCAGCGCGAAGAAGGTGCCCGAGCACGTGCGGGTGCAGCTCGACCCGCTGGACCTGGTGTAAACGTCGCCCAGGAGCTCCGCCTGCGTGGGCAGCGGGCGACCGTGCACGGGAGATCAGGACCGCACCTCTTCGCCGGGCGCCGGCGAGCTGCGACGATGCCGCCGATGAGGACGATCGGGCTGCTGGGCGGGATGAGCTGGGAGAGCAGCGCGCTCTACTACCGGCTGCTCAACGAGGCGGTGCGCGACCGCCTGGGCGGGCTGCACTCGGCGCGCTGCATCCTCCTCTCGGTGGACTTCGCCGGGATCGAGCGCCTGCAGGCGGCCGGCGACTGGGCCGTGGCCGGCCAGCTGCTGGCTGCCGACGCGCGGGCGCTGCAGGCCGCCGGCGCCGACCTGCTCCTCCTGTGCACCAACACCATGCACACCGTCGCGGACGCGGTCGCCGGCGCGGTCGGCATCCCGCTCCTGCACATCGGCGACAGCACCGCCGAGGCGGTGACCGCCGCCGGCCTGACCCGCATCGGCCTGCTCGGCACCGGTTACACGATGGAGCAGCCGTTCCTGGTCGACCGGCTGGCGGCCGCGGGGCTGGAGGTGCTGGTCCCCGAGCGGGCCGACCGGGAGCTCGTGCACCGCGTGATCTACGAGGAGCTGGTGCTCGGGGTGGTGCGGGAGGAGTCGCGCCGGGCCTACCGGGAGGTGGTGGACCGGCTCGTGGCCCGCGGCGCCCAGGGGGTCGTGCTCGGCTGCACGGAGATCGAGCTGCTGATCGGCCCGGGCGACCTGCCCGTCCCCGCCTTCCCGACGACGGCGCTGCACGTCGACGCCGCCGTCCGGGCCGCGCTGGCAGGAGGACCCCACTGCCCCCCACCGCTCGCGAGCTCGCGGCGGGACCCTGCAGCGGGGCCGCTCTAGCACCTCACCAGCCCCGCATACGATCGCCCGGTGAGCGTCACCCCCATCCGGCTGTTCGGCGACCCGGTGCTGCACCGGCCCGCGAGCCCGGTCGTCGACTTCGACGCCGAGCTCCGGCAGCTCGTCGCCGACCTCACCGACACCATGCAGGCCGCCGGCGGCGCGGGCCTGGCCGCTCCGCAGATCGGCGTGGGCCTGCGGGTCTTCACCTGGTACGTCGACGGCGAGGTCGGCCACCTGGTCAACCCCGACGTCGCCGCCGTGGGGGAGGAGGTGCAGGACGGCCCCGAGGGCTGCCTGTCGATCCCCGACCTGCGCTACGACTGCCGCCGTTCCCTGCACGTGGTCGCCACCGGCTGGAACGTGCACGGCGAGCCGGTGCGGGTCGAGGGCTCCGAGCTCCTGGCCCGCGCGATCCAGCACGAGACCGACCACCTCGACGGCGTCCTGTTCGTCGACCGGCTCGCCGACGTCGACCGCGCCGCGGCGCTCGCCGAGATCCAGGCCGCCGAGTGGCAGGGCCACGGCAGCTACCTCCCCGTCGTGAAGGTGAGTCCGCACTGAAGCTCCTGTTCGCCGGCACCCCGGCACCGGCCGTCCCGTCCCTGGACGCGCTGCTCGACTCCGACCACGAGGTCCGCGCCGTCCTCACCCGGCCGGACGCCCGCTCCGGGCGGGGCCGGAAGGTGAGCCGTTCCCCGGTCGCCGAGCGGGCGGACGCCGCCGGCATCCCGGTGCTCCAGCCCCGCAGCCCCCGCGATCCCGAGTTCCTCGAGCAGCTCGCGGCGCTGGACGTCGACTGCGTGCCCGTCGTCGCCTACGGCGCCCTGGTGCCGCAGGCGGCGCTGGACGTGCCGCGCCACGGCTGGGTCAACCTGCACTTCTCCCTGCTGCCCGCCTGGCGGGGCGCCGCCCCGGTGCAGCACGCGATCATGGCCGGCGACGAGATCACCGGCGCCTCGACCTTCCTCCTCGAGGCGGGGCTGGACACCGGCCCGGTGTACGGCACCGTCACCGAGGAGATCCGCCCGCGGGACACCGCCGGCGACCTGCTGGAGCGGCTCGCCGTCAGCGGCGCGCAGCTGCTGCGGGCCACCCTGGACGGCATCGCCGCGGGCGCCCTGCAGCCGCAGCCGCAGCCGGGCGAGGGCATCAGCCTCGCCCCCAAGGTCGACACCGCGGACGCCCGCGTCGACTGGGCGCTGCCCGCGCACGTGGTGGACCGGCGGATCCGCGGGGTCTCCCCGGCCCCCGGCGCGTGGACGACCTGGCGGGGTGAGCGGATGCGGCTCGGCCCCGTCCACCCGGTGCCCGATGGACCCGCCCTCGGGCCGGGCGAGCTGCTCGTCGACGCCGGCACCGTGCTCGTGGGGACCGGCAGCGGCGCCGTCCGGCTGGACCAGGTCCAGCCGGCCGGCAAGCGGATGCTCCCGGTGGCCGACTGGGCGCGCGGCGCCCGGCCGGCGCCCGGCGAACGGCTGGGCGGGGAGTGACGCGCCCCGGCCGGGGCGGTGGCCAGGGACGGCGCCGCCACCCCGCCTCGCGGCGCCCGGTGCTCGACGGCGCCCGGCTGACCGCCTACGACGTCCTCGACGCCGTCTCCTCCCGCGACGCGTTCGCCAACCTGCTGCTGCCCCAGCTGCTGCGCGAGCGCCGGCTGGACCCCCGGGACGCCGGCTTCGCGACCCAGCTCGCCTACGGCGCGCTGCGCGCGCAGGGCACGCTCGACGCGATCCTCACCGGGCTCGTCTCCCGCCCGCTGGCCGAGCTGGACCCGCGGGTGCTCGACCTGCTGCGGCTGGGCGCCTACCAGATCGTCGACCTGCGGGTGCCCGCGCACGCCGCCGTGGACACGACGGTGGACCTGACCCGGGCGATCGTCGGCCCCGGCGCCGCCGGGCTGGTCAACGCGGTGCTGCGCAAGGTCGCGGCCGGGGGTGACCGCGCCGCCTGGCTGGCCGCGCTGGGCGCCGAGGGCGACGAGCGGCTCGCGCTGGCGACCGACCACCCCCGCTGGATCGTCGAGGCCTGGCGGGACGCGTTGGGCGGCGACGCCGAGCTGGAGCCCGCGCTGCTGGCCGACGGCGCCGCCCCCGAGGTGCACCTCGTCGCCCGCCGGATGGAGCGGGACGCCCTCGCCGAGGAGTCCGGCGGCGAGCCCGGCCCGTGGTCGCCCTTCGCGGTGCGGCTCGGCGGCGGGGACCCCGGCCGGCTGGCGTCGGTGCGCTCGGGGCTCGCGGCGGTGCAGGACGAGGGCAGCCAGCTCGCCGCGCTGCTGCTCACCCGCGCCCCGATGGAGGGCCGGGACGAGGCGTGGCTGGACATGTGCGCCGGGCCCGGCGGCAAGGCCGGGCTGCTCGCCGCCACCCGGCCGGCCGGGGTTCGGCTGACCGCGGCCGACCGCGCCCCGCACCGCGCCGAGCTGGTCCGCCAGGCGCTGCGGGACGAGGCCGACGTCGAGGTGCTGGCCGCCGACGGGCGGGAACCGCCGTGGGCGCCGGGGACCTTCGACCGGGTCCTGCTGGACGCGCCGTGCACCGGGCTCGGGGCGCTGCGCCGTCGTCCGGAGGTCCGCTGGCGGCGCAGGCCGGAGGACGTCCCGGGGCTGGTCGAGCTGCAGACCGAGCTGCTCGCCGCCGCGCTGGCCTCGGTGCGCCCCGGTGGGGTGCTCGCCTACGTCACCTGCTCGCCGCACACCGACGAGACCGTGGCCGTCGTCGAGACCGCCGCCGCCCGGGACGACGTCGAGGTCCTGCCGGTGGCGCCGCTGTTCCCCGAGGTGCCGGGCATCGCCCGCGGTGACCACGCGCAGCTGTGGCCGCACCGGCACGGCACCGACGCGATGTTCTTGGCGCTGCTCCGCCGCACCCGCTGACGCCCCGCCGTCGGCCGGGGCGGTGGTCAGGTGCGGTCCGCCACCGGGCGGTGGCGCTCCGCCCACAGGGCCGCCTGCGTCCGGTCGGCGACCCCCAGCCGCTGGAGGATGTGGGTGACGTGGGCCTTGACGGTCCGCTCGCTGATGCCGAGCCGTCGCGCGATGGCCTTGTTGGGCTGCCCCTGGCGGATCTGCTCCAGGACCTCGCGCTCCCGCTCGGTCAGGGGGTCGGCCTGGGTGCGGCCACGCAGCTCGAACAGCAGCGACCGGGCCACCGTGGCGTCCACCGGCGCCCCGCCGCGCGCCACCGCACGCACCCCCTCGATGACCTGCTCGGCCTCGCTCTGCTTCAGCAGGTAGCCGTCGGCTCCCGCGTGGACCGCCTCCAGCACGAGATCGGCGTCGCCGAACGACGTGAGCACCAGGATGCGGACCGGGTCGCCGGCCGCCCGCAGCGCCCGGATCATCCCGACGCCGTCCATCACGGGCATCGAGAGGTCGAGCAGGACGACGTCCGGCCGGAGGGCCGCCACGGCCGCCAACCCGGCCCGGCCGTCGGCCTCCGTGCCGACGCACACGATGTCCCCGGCGGCCGCCAGCAGGTGGGACAGCCCCGTCCGGACGATCGAGTGGTCGTCGACCACCAGGACCCGGATCACGACGAGGCCGCGGCCGGCACGGAGGTGTCGCCCATCGGCGGGGCGGCGGGCCCCAGGGGGAGGGTGGCGGTCAGCCGGGTGCCCATGCCGGGACTGCTGGCCGCGGTCAGCGAGCCGCCGGACTCGCCGATCAGGTCCGAGAGGGCGCGCAGGCCCAGGTGACCCTCGGCGCTGCGCTCGGCCAGCCGGGCGTCGTCGAAACCGACCCCGTCGTCGGCGACGACGAGGGTGACGACGTCGTCGTGGCGGGTCAGGGCGATCCGGACGGCGCTGGCCCCGCTGTGACGGGACACGTTGCGCACCGCTTCCAGGGCGAAGCGGTACAGCAGCGCGGCGGCGGGGCGGGGCAGGTGGTCGGCCTCCTCCGCGTCCAGGGCGACCTGGCAGCCCCTGCGCTCCAGCCCTGAGGCGAGCATGTGGAGCGCCGGGCCCAGCCCGGCCGCGGGCAGCGGCGGAGGGCTCAGGTCCACGAGCAGCCGGCGGAGCTCGGAGACGCAGCGCCGGAGCCCGCTGGCCGTGCCGGCGATGAGCGCGCCCGTCCCGGGGTCCGCGGAGCCGCTGAGCCGTGCGGCGTCCAGGTCGTAGGTGAGCCCGGTGAGGTCCTGCACGACGCCGTCGTGGACGTCGTGGGCGATGCGCCTCCGCTCGGCCTGGGAGGCGTCGACCGCGGCCTGGAGCAGGGAGGCCTCTCCCTCCTGGCTCCGCCGCAGGCGCCGGGCCAGCCCCCAGGCCAGCGGGATCTGCAGCAGCTCCAGGACGAGCAGCGCGCCCAGCCCTGCCGGGGCGAATCGCCGCCAGGCCTGCGCGGCCGCCTCGGCGACCCCGTCGTAGGACTGGTAGACCTCGACGACCAGCGGCCGCCCGGCGGTGTCGCGGACGCCGACGTAGGCCTCGAGCAGTGCGCCGTGCCCCCGCTCGTACCTGTTCTCCGGCTCCGTCAGGTCGCTCACGTGCGAGATGACGACGTCGCCGGAGAGCACCGCGCGCTCCTCGTCGTCCAGCGGGAAGGACCGCCCGACCAGCCGGGGCTCGTCCGACCAGACCAGCCTGCCGTCGGCCGCCCAGACCTTCACCCGCACGACGGGTCCGGACTCGAGGACCCGGCGCACGGCCTCGTCCAGCGCCGCGACCGCCCGGGGCTCGCCCCCGGCGACCTCGGGGGTCAGGAGCGGCTCCACGACCCCTCCCGCCACGACCCGGGCGATCCGCTCGGCGGAGCGGGTCGCCTCCTGCTCGCCGGCGCGCTGGGCGAGGACGCCGGTGACCCCGATGAGCGCAGCCGTCACCAGCAGCCCCGCGAGGGTGAACCGGGTGACGGAGCCGGCGACCGAGACCCGGCGTCGGGTCCCGGAGCGGCGGCGTCTGGGGGACACGGGGCGCAGCGTAGGGGCGGACGGGCTGGTGGAGGCCGGTGTCCGGTCCGGACCCCCAGATTCGGGTGGGCCGCTGGTACTAGCCCCAACGTCCACTGGAGACCGCGACCCGGTGCGGCGGAACCTGCTCACCATGCGACGACACGGCGCTCGCCCACGCCCCACCAGGCGCTGAGCGCCCCCAGGCGAAGCGTCCCCCCGGTCGGCCCCCAGCACCGGCCGGGGGGGCGCTTCCTCCCCCTCGAGGAGCACCCGCTGCCCGTGCGGACGGGTCCGGAGGACGGCAGTGCGACCGGGGCCGGCCGCGTGGCGGCCACCCGGCGGACGGGTCGGGTTCCCCACCGCCCGCCACCTAGACTCGGCGGACGTGTCCCGGGAACCGTTGATCGCGCCCAGCCTGCTCTCCGCGGACTTCGCCCGGCTGGCCGACGAGGTGGCGCGCGTCGCCGACGCCGACTGGCTGCACGTCGACGTCATGGACGCCCACTTCGTGCCCAACCTGACCCTGGGTCTGCCGGTGGTGGAGGCGATCCAGAAGGTCAGCCCCGTGCCCCTGGACTGCCACCTCATGATCGAGGACCCGGAGCGCTGGGCGCCGGGCTACGCCGAGGCCGGGGCGCGCAACGTCACGGTGCACGCCGAGGCCTGCACCGACCCCCGGGCGGTGGCGCGCGACCTGCGTGCCGCCGGTGCCCTCGCGGGCCTGGCGATCAAGCCGGGCACGCCGCTGGAGGACCACCTCGACGTCCTCGCGGACTTCGACACCCTGCTGGTGATGAGCGTCGAGCCGGGATTCGGCGGCCAGTCCTTCATCGCCGACGTGCTGCCCAAGGTGCGCCGCGCCCGGGAACTGGTGGACGCCGGGGAGCTCCGGCTGCTGGTCGAGATCGACGGCGGCATCAACGCCGACACCATCGAGCAGGCGGCCGAGGCCGGCGTCGACATGTTCGTCGCGGGCTCGGCCGTCTACGGCGCCGACGACCCGGCGAAGGCGATCGCCGCCCTGCGCGCGCAGGCCGCCGCGGCGATGCGCGGGTGAGCCTCTCCCCGGCCGAGCGATCCGCGATGGTGCGGGCGCGGGAGCTCGGCGCGTCCGTGCTCGGGACGACGAGCCCCAACCCCGCGGTGGGCGCCGTCGTCCTCGCCGCCGACGGCAGCGTGGCCGGTGAGGGCGCCACCGCACCGCCCGGTGGCCCGCACGCGGAGGTCCTGGCGCTGGCGCAGGCCGGCGAGCGGGCCCGCGGGGGCACCGCCGTCGTCACCCTGGAGCCGTGCGCGCACACCGGGCGCACCGGCCCGTGCGCCGACGCGCTGCTGGCCGCGGGCGTGTCCCGGGTCGTCGTCGCCGTGCCCGAGCCGACGAAGCTCGCCGGCGGGGGAGCGGAGCGCCTGCGGGCGGCCGGCGTCGACGTCGTCCTGGGCGTGGAGCAGGAGGCCGCCGAGCGCGGCGCGCTGGCCGGCTGGCTGACCGGCGTCCGGGAGCACCGCCCCTACGTCCTCTGGAAGGTGGCGGCCACGCTCGACGGCCGCGTCGCCGCGGCCGACGGCAGCAGCCGCTGGGTGACCGGACCCCAGGCCCGCGCCGAGGTGCACCGGCTGCGGGCCGGCTGCGACGCCGTCGTGGTGGGGTCGGGCACCGCGCTCACCGACGACCCGCAGCTCACCGTCCGCGACGCCGACGGCCGGGACGCGGTTCGTCAGCCGCTGCGGGTGGTCGTCGACCGCCGGGACCGGCTGCCGGCCACCGCCCGGGTGCTGGACGACGCCGCCCCCACCCTGGTCAGCCGGGCCGCCGTGCCGGCCGACCTGCTGGCCGAGCTCTTCGCCCGCGGCGTGCGGCGGGTGCTGCTCGAGGGCGGGCCCACCCTCGCCGCGGCCTTCCTGCGCGCCGGGGTCGTCGACGAGGTCGTCGTCCACCTCGCGCCCAAGCTCCTGGGCGCCGGGCCCTCCCTGGTGGGGGACCTGGGAATTCCCGGGATCGGCTCGGCGCTGACCTTCTCGGTCGCCGACCTCACCCCCCTGGGCGGGGACGTGCAGATCCGGCTGCACCCCACCCGGCACACTGGTGGGGCCACCCGCACCGGCGGGGACGGCGGAGACGGAGGGAGCTGAGGTGTTCACCGGCATCGTCGAAGAGGTGGGCACCCTGGCCGCTCGCGAGGACCAGGGCGACTCCGCCGTCCTCAGCATCCGCGCCCGCACCGTCCTGACCGACGTCTCCCTGGGCGACTCCATCTCCGTGAACGGCGTCTGCCTCACCGTCACCGGCGTGCAGCCCGGTGCGGACGGCGCCGGCATCTGGACCACCGACGTCATGGCCGAGACGCTGCGCCGCAGCAGCCTCGGCGCCGTGACCGACGGCGCGCCGGTCAACCTCGAGCGCGCCGTCGCCCCGCACACCCGCCTGGGCGGGCACATCGTGCAGGGCCACGTCGACGGCGTCGGCCGGATCGCGTCGCGCACCCCCGGCGAGCACTGGGAGGTCGTGCGGATCGCGCTCCCGGCCGACCTCGCCCGCTACGTCGTCGAGAAGGGCTCCATCGCCGTCGACGGCGTCTCGCTGACCGTGAGCGCGGTCAGCGACGTCGCCGACCCCGAGCCCTGGTTCGAGGTCAGCCTCATCCCCACCACCCTCCGCGAGACCACGCTCGGCGCGCGCGCCCCGGGGGAGCCCGTCAACCTGGAGGTCGACGTGATCGCCAAGTACGTGGAACGTCTGCTGGGAGCACGCGCATGACCGAGCCGCGCACCCGGCTGGACTCCATCGAGAGCGCCATCGCCGCGATCAAGGACGGCCGCCCGGTCGTCGTCGTCGACGACGAGGACCGCGAGAACGAGGGCGACCTCATCTTCGCCGCCGAGCTCGCCACCCCGGAGCTCGTCGCGTTCATGGTCCGCTACACCTCCGGCTACGTCTGCGTCGCCGTCACCGAGGCCGACGCCGACCGGCTGGACCTGCCCCCCATGCACCGGGTGAACCAGGACCGCCTCGGCACCGCCTACACGGTCACCGTCGACGCCCGCGAGGGCGTCACCACCGGCATCTCCGCCGCCGACCGGGCGCACACCATCCGCACCCTCGCCGCCGCGGACACCTCCTCGGCCGACCTGGCCCGCCCCGGCCACGTCGTGCCGCTGCGCGCCCGGGACGGCGGCGTGCTGCGCCGCCCGGGCCACACCGAGGCCGCCGTCGACCTCGCGCTGCTGGCGGGCCTGCGGCCGTCGGGCGTGCTCTGCGAGATCGTCAGCGAGAAGGACCCCGTCGGCATGGCGCGCGGCGAGGAGCTGCGGGTCTTCGCCGACGAGCACGACCTGGTGATGATCTCCATCGCCGACCTGATCGCCTACCGCAAGCGCTTCGACAAGCTGGTCGAGCGGGTGGCCGAGGCGATCGTCCCGCTCGCCCCGGGCACCTTCACCGCCGTCGGCTACCGCAGCTCCTACGACGAGCGCGAGCACGTCGCTTTCGTCTACGGCGACATCGGCGACGGCGAGGACGTGCTGGTCCGGGTGCACTCCGAGTGCCTGACCGGCGACGTCTTCGGGTCGCTGCGCTGCGACTGCGGGCCGCAGCTGCAGGCGGCGCTGGCCGCCGTCGCCCAGGAGGGCCGCGGGATCGTGCTCTACATCCGCGGGCACGAGGGCCGGGGCATCGGCCTGCTGCACAAGCTGCAGGCCTACCAGCTGCAGGACATGGGCGCCGACACCGTCGACGCCAACCTCGACCTCGGGCTGCCCGCCGACGCCCGCGACTACGGCACCGGCGCGCAGATCCTCGTCGACCTCGGCGTGCGGACCATGCGGCTGCTCACCAACAACCCGGCCAAGCGCGCCGGGCTGGAGGGCTACGGGCTGCGGGTGCTCGGCCGCGTCTCGCTGCCCAGCCACGTCACCGCGGAGAACCTCGGCTACCTGCGCACCAAGCGCGACCGCATGGGTCACCTGCTCGACATCATCGAGCCGGAGACGGAATCCGGTCCGGCCGACGCCCCGGGCGCCACGACGGTGCCGGGCACCGACGTGCCCCTCGGCCAGGACGAGCAGCCGACGTGAGCGGCACGGGAGCACCGCAGGCGGCCCCGGTCGACGCCACCGGGCTGACCCTCGGCATCGTCGCCACCACCTGGCACGCGGAGATCACCGGCGCGCTGCTGGACCGCGCGGTCGCCGCCGCCCGGGCCTGCGGGGTCGCGGCTCCGACCGTGGTCCGCGTGCCGGGCGCGGTGGAGCTGCCGGTCGTCGCGCAGGCCCTCGCCGAGCGGCACGACGCGGTCGTCGCGCTCGGCGTCGTGGTGCGCGGCGGGACCCCGCACTTCGAGTACGTCTGCGACTCGTTCACCGCCGGGCTGACCCGCGTGGCCCTTGACGCCGGCAAGCCGGTGGGCAACGGCGTGCTCACCACGAACGACGAGCAGCAGGCGCGCGACCGGGCCGGGCTGCCGGGCTCGGCCGAGGACAAGGGCTGGGAGGCCACCCTCGCCGCGTTGCAGACCGCGCTCGTGCTCCGCGAGCTGCGCAGCCCCCAGCGGCAGACCGGGTTCTCCGCCGTCCCCGCCGGCCAGGAGGCCCGCTCGTGAAGACCTTCGACAGCCTCTTCGCCGAGCTCAGCGCCAAGGTGGCCGCCGGCGACCCCGCCTCGGGCACCGTCGCGGCGGTGCGGGACGGGGTGCACGCGGCCGGCAAGAAGGTCGTGGAGGAGGCCGCCGAGTCCTGGATGGCGGCCGAGCACGAGGGCGAGGAGCGCACCGCCGAGGAGATCAGCCAGCTCCTCTACCGGGTGCAGGTCCTCATGCTGGCCCGGGGTCTCACGCTCGACGACGTCTACTCTCACCTCTGAAAGGACCCCGCTGCCCCCCACCGCTCGCTGCGCTCGCGGCGGGGCCCTGCAGCGGGTCCGTTCCATCACGTCACCTAGGAGACCTCGAGTGCTGCGCGTGGCTGTGCCGAACAAGGGTGTGCTGAGCGAGCCGGCGGCGGAGATGCTCGCCGAGAGCGGCTACCGCCAGCGGCGCAGCGCCAAGGACCTCGCCGTCTACGACCCCGACAACGACACCGAGTTCTTCTACCTGCGCCCGCGCGACATCGCCGTCTACGTCGCCGCCGGCACGCTGGACGTGGGCATCACCGGCCGCGACATGCTGCTGGAGACCGCCCCGGCCGACGGCGAGGGGCCGAGCGCGGTCGAGGTCATGCCGCTGGGCTTCGGTCGCTCCTCCTTCCGGTTCGCCACCCCGGTGGAGTCGGAGATCCAGCAGGTCGAGCAGCTCGCCGGCAAGCGGATCGCCACGGCCTACCCCGTGCTCCTGCGGCGCTACCTGGACGAGCAGGGCCTCAAGGCCGACGTCGTGAAGCTCGACGGTGCGGTGGAGACCGCGTGCCGGCTTGGCGTCGCGGACGCCGTGTGCGACGTGGTGGAGACCGGGACGACGCTGCGCGCGGCGGGGCTGCACATCATCGGGGAGCCGGTGCTCGGCAGCGAGGCCATCCTCGTCCGGCGCGAGGGCGCCGAGGAGATCCCGGCCGTGGCGCAGCTGCGCCGGCGGCTGCGCGGCGTGCTGGTCGCCCGGCAGTACGTGATGCTCGACTACGACTGCCCCAACGAGCTGCTGGACCGCGCCACCGCCGTCACCCCCGGCATCGAGGGGCCCACCGTCAGCCCCCTGCAGACGCCGGGCTGGTCGGCGGTGCGGGCCATGATCGCCCGCACGGAGACCAACCGGGTGATGGACGAGCTCTGGGAGCTCGGGGCCCGTGCCATCCTCGTGACGAGCATCCACGCCTCGCGCATCTGATGAAGCACCCCGTCCTCCTCACCGCTCGCACGCTCGCGGCGAGCCTCTGGACGGGGACACGGGAGCCCCACGCGTCCCGCGCGCTCGCCGCGCTGCTGCTCCTGGTCGCGGCGCTGGCGCTCGGCGCCTGCGCCTCCGCCCGGAACGGATCCGCCGGGAGCGGTGACGGCGACGGCGGCGCGACCGGCGTCTCCCAGGCCGCGGACGACCTCGTCGTCGAGGTCGACCGCGGGGACGGGTCGCCTCCGGAGACCTGGACGCTGACCTGCGGCCCCTCCGTCGGCGGCACGCACCCCCGGGCCGAAGCGGCCTGCGCGCACCTGGACGCGATGTCCGAGCCGTTCGCGCCGCTGCCGGACGACCTGGTCTGCACCGAGCAGTACGGCGGACCGCAGGCCGCCCACGTCACCGGCCGCTGGCGCGGGGAACCGGTCGACCTGCAGCTGTCCCGGGTGGACGGCTGCCGGATCTCGCAGTGGGACTCCCTGGGCCCCCTCCTGCCCGTGCCGGTGGGGGAGGGGACCCTGCCGGTCGCCTGACGGCGACCGGCTCAGCGCACCCGCGCGGTCCGGTCCACGAGGTCGATGGCGGTGCACAGCCCGAGCGCCATCGCCCGCCCGCTGGTGGCACCCGTGGAGAGCAGTCGCGCGATCGCCGGGGCCAGCGGGCGCTCGCCGACCAGCCCGCGGAGGACCGCGGCGTACTCGCCGCTGACCTGACCGGCGGCCGCGTGCCGCAGGAGCGCGCGGGACAGCTCGGTGGTGCGGCCCCCGGCGAGGGAGACCACGCCGGCGGCGAAGCGCTGCGCCGAGGGGTGCCCGAGGAGCACCAGACCGGCGATCGTGCCGGCCACGACGTCGTCACCGGCGGGCGTCAGCCCGGGGCCCAGGCCGATGAGCCGGGTGGCCGTGCGCAGGGCCGCCTCGAGGTCCGCCCGTCGCACCGCGCCGCGGAGGGCCGCCAGCGGGCCGCCGGGGCCGGTGGGCAGGCCGGGCAGCGTGAAGGCGCTGTGCGGCACGCCCTCCCCGTAGAGCGCGTTGCGGAGCTGGCGGACGCCCTCGGGCAGCAGGGCGGGGCGGCCCCCGGGCAGCCGCGGGCGCGGGTCCCACCAGGCGGAGGCGCTGACGGCGAGGTCGCCGACGACGATGCGCCCACCGCCCACCTCGGCGGGGGCGCCGGTGGAGACCCCGACCAGGGGACGGCCGTTGCTCGGGCGGAACAGGACGCAGCCCAGCGGCAGCCGGGCGGCGTCACTGGTCAGGACGCCGACCACCTCGCCGGCGCCGCGCTCGCCCCCCACGTGGACGTACACCGCGGCCGGCACGCTCAGCAGCACCCGGGCGGGGCGGACCGGGCCGCGGAGCACGTCCGCGACGGCGGTGCTCGCCGCGGCCGGGACCGCTGACGGCGTCGGCACGGAGGGGGCGGTGCGGCCCGACTCGCGTGGCAGGGGGATGGTCGGCACACCCGCCCGCGCGGCGCGGCCGCGCTGGGCGAGGTGCGGGTTCAGGCCGCTCCGGACCTCGGTGTCGTCGATCGCGCGCATGGGACGCCTCCACCCCGTAGGGACGGCGGAGGCCGGTGCGTCGGCGCCCGCCCGTCGCCCCACCGGCCCGCCGGGGCGGTGCAGGGGCCCCTCACGGAGCGCCTACGATCCAGCGAGCAGGTGGAACGAGGTCGAACCTAAGCGGCGCGTCGCACGCCCTCGTATGGCGGATGTCGCCAAGAATGGGGTCCGGCGTCCGGGGACACCTGACAGGCTTCTGCCGTGTGGCACCCTGGACGACGACTGGAGGGGGATGCCTTGTGACACAGAGTGACGCGTCGCTCAAGTCGTCCACCCACGGTAATGGAACCACCCCGTTCCGTCGTAACTGGGCGGTCGCCGAGTCGCCCCGCATCGAGCGGCGCGACGAGCGCACGAGCTGGCAGCAGCGCATGGGTCTGACCGTGGAGGAGGCCCTCGGGCTGCCGGTCCTCGCCGGCAGCAGCGTGACCACCGGGGGGGCCGGTCTGGGCCGCGTGATCCGGCACATGGTCGTCGACGACCCCGCCGAGCCGCTGGCCGTCGCCGGCCCCGACGTCCTCGTAGTCCTGGGCGCGCGCCTGCCGCCCGCCGACCCGGGCAGCTGCCGTGCGCTGGTCGAGCGGCTCGACGCCATCGGCACCGCTGCGCTGGCCTACCGGCGGGTCGACGGCCCCCCACCGCTGCCCGCCGAGGTGCTGGCCGAGGCCGAGCGCCGCGGTCTGCCGGTGCTCGCGCTGCCGCCGACGGCCCGGCTGGACGAGATCGTCTCCGGCGTCCTGGGCGCCGTCGTCGCCAAGCAGGGGCAGGCCCTCGCGCTCTCCTCGCGCATGGACGACGAGTTCACCGAGGTGGCGCTGACCGGCGGTGGGCTCGCGGAGGTGACCCAGCGCCTGGCCGTGATGCTCGAGGGCGCCGCGGTCCTCGGCCTCGGGCCCGACCGGGAGGTCGTCACCAGCGCCGGCCCGTCCGACGACGTCGAGGAGATCAGCGACTGGCTGTGGCTGCTCGACGCCGCCGCCGACGACGAGCTGGCGGGGATGGCGCCGTCGCTGCGGCTCTCGGGGGTCCGCGCGGACCAGACCGTGGTCACCCCCGCCGACCTGGACGCCGATCTCTCGCCCGCCGACGGCATCCTGCTCGTCCCGGGCCACCACGAGCTGCCCGGCGGGATCGGCGAGTACGCGGTGGCGCCGATCATGGCCGGTGAGCAGCGGCACGGCTGGCTGGTCGCCGTCCACCGCACCGGCGCGATGATGCTCGGTGCCGGTGGTGTGCTGGAGCGGGCGGCCGTCATCGCCGCGCTCTCGGTGATCCGCCTCCAGGCCGTGCACTCGGTCGAGCTCCGCTTCCAGGGCGACCTGGTGCGCCGGCTGGTGGGGGGCGCGGTCGGCCACACGGAGCGGACGCTGGCCTACACCCGCTCGTTCGGCTGGCGGCTCGACGGGCCGGTCGCGGTGCTGGTGACCGCCACCGAGACCATGGCGGACGCCGCTGCGGACCCCACCCGCGCCCTCGACGTGCTCGACCGGCTCGCCGACGGCTGGCGGGCCGCGCTGGAGTCCGAGGTGGCGGGTGCGGCCGTCGCCGGGCTGGCGACCGAGATCGTGACGCTGCTGCCCCTGGACGGGCGGACCATGGAGGAGCTGTCGGCCCTGGTCTCGGCGGTGAGCTCCCGGGTGAACGGGCGGCTGCGCCGGGTCGGCCGCGTGCTGGGCACCGGCATCGGCCGCCCCGCCGGATCGCTCTCCGAGCTCGCCGAGGTGCACCGCCAGGCGCAGCGCGCGCTCGGCGTGGGGCAGGAGATCCACGGCGGGTCGGCGGTCACCCACTTCGACCAGCTGGGGGTCTTCCGGCTGCTGTCGCTGATCCCCGACAGCACCGAGCTGCGCTCCTACGTCGACGAGGTGCTCGGCCCGCTGGCCGACGCCGCCGACCACGACTCCGCGGATCTCCGCGAGACGCTGCGGGTCCTGCTGGAGACCAACCTCAACGTCGCGGAGTCCGCCCGGCGGCTGCACTTCCACTACAACACGATGCGGTACCGGATCGGGAAGCTCGAGCGGCTCCTCGGCTCGTTCACCACCGACCCGACGTTGCGGCTGAACCTGCTGCTGGCCCTGCACGCCGCCCGCATGCGCGGGTTGGACCAGCCGGCGCGGCCACCTCTGGACGGCGGCATCGGCCTGCCGGACGACGGCTTCGACGCCCTGCTCTGACGCCGTCGCCACCTCGCTCGGAGGACGCAGCGCCGCAGCGTGCGGCGCAGGAGGAGATCCGCATGACGCAGCCCGACCGCCCGCTCGCCGGCAAGGTGGCCCTGGTGACCGGGGCGTCCTCCGGGATCGGCGAGGCGACGGCGGTCGCGCTCGCCGGAGCGGGGGCCGCCGTCGCCCTGGGCGCCCGGCGGGCCGACCGGCTCGAGGCGCTCGCCGGCCGGCTCACCGACGGCGGGGCGACGGTGCTGCCCCTGGCGCTGGACGTCACCGACGAGCGGGCGTGCGCCGACGCCGTCGCGCGCACCCGGTCGGAGCTGGGCGGGCTCGACGTCCTGGTCAACAACGCGGGCGTCATGCTCCTCGGCACGATCGCCGGGGCCGATCCCGAGGACTGGCGCCGGATGGTCGACACCAACGTCATGGGGGTCCTCTACATGACCCACGCGGCGCTGGACGGCATGCTCGAGCAGGGCTCGGGCGACATCGTGAACATGTCGAGCGTCGCCGGGCGGCAGGCCCGCAAGGGCGCGGGCGTCTACAACGCCAGCAAGTGGGCGGTGAACGCCTTCAGCGAGTCGCTGCGCCAGGAGGTCACCGGCCGGGGTGTGCGGATCTCCCTGGTCGAGCCCGGCGCCGTCACCACCGAGCTGACCTCGCACATCACCCAGGTCGAGGCCAAGGCCGCCTCCGAGCGGATGCACGCGAGCATGCGGGCGCTGCACGCCGACGACATCGCCCGGGCCGTCGTCTACGTGGTCACCCAGCCGCCGCACGTCGCGGTGAACGAGGTGCTGGTCCGCCCGACCGACCAGGAGCGCTGAGCCGGTCGTCCGGGTCCGCGCCGGCAGGCCCGCGGCCTGGGATCAGGGGCCCTGGTCGTGGAGCGTCCTCCCTCACGGCACACGGTGAGGGAGGACGCGTTCGGATCAGGTCAGCTGATCGTCGCCGACACCTAGTCGCGGAAGACCTCGATGTCGGCGCCCATCTCGACCAGGCGCTCGTAGAGCTGCTCGTAGCCACGCGCGATGATGTCGACGTTGCGCAGCACCGACGTCCCCTTGGCCGCGAGCATCGCCAGCAGGATGCAGACGGCAGGGCGCAGCGCCGGCGGGCAGACCACCTCGGCGGCCCGCCACCGGGTCGGCCCGGTGGCGAGCACGCGGTGCGGGTCCAGGAGGCGGACGTCGGCGCCGAGCCGGGTCAGGTCGGAGAGGTGGATCGCCCGGTTGTCGTAGACCCAGTCGTGGATGAGCGTCGACCCCTGCGCCTGCGCGGCGATGACGGCGAAGAACGGCAGGTTGTCGATGTTGAGGCCCGGGAAGGGCATCGGGTGGACCTTGTCCAGCGGCGCCTTGAGCTCCGACGGGTGGATGGTGATGTCGGCCAGCCGCGTGTGCCCGTTGTCGGCCACGTACTCGGCGGAGAGCTCGTAGCGCAGCCCCATCTCGGCCAGCACCGCCAGCTCGACCTCGAGGAAGTCCACCGGCGCCCGGGCCACGGTGAGCTCCGAGCCGGTGACGATCCCGGCGGTGAGCAGGCTCATCGCCTCCACCGGGTCCTCGCTGATCGTGTAGTCGACGTCGGCGTCGAGCACCGGCCGCCCGCGGACGACCAGCGTGGTCGAGCCCATGCCCTCGATGTCGACGCCCAGCAGCTGCAGGTAGAGGCAGAGGTCCTGGACCATGTAGTTCGAGCTCGCGTTGCGGATGGTGGTCGTGCCGTCGGTGCGCGCGGCGGCCAGCAGCGCGTTCTCGGTGACGGTGTCCCCGCGCTCGGTCAGCACGATGGTGCGGTCGGCCGCGGCCGGCCCGTCGACGCCGACCTGGTACTCCCCGGCGTGGGCCTCGACGGCCAGGCCGAAAGGACGCAGCGCGATCATGTGCGGCTGCACCGTCCGGGTGCCCAGGTCGCAGCCGCCCGCGTAGGGCAGCCGGAACGAGCGGGCCCGGTGCAGCAGCGGCCCCAGGAACATGATGATGCTGCGGGTGCGCCGCGCGGCGTCGGCGTCGATGCCGTCGAGGTCGAGCTCCTCGGGGACGACGAGGGTGAGGTCGTGCCCGTGCTCGTCCCAGGTGGCGGCGACGCCGATGGAGCGCAGCACGTCCAGGATGCGCTCGACCTCCACGATGCGGGAGACGTTGCGCAGGGTGGTGCGGCCCCGGTTGAGCAGCGAGGCGCACAGCAGCGCGACGGCGGCGTTCTTCGACGACTTGACCGCCACCCGGCCGCGGAGCGGGTGCCCGCCGGTGACGCGCAGGTGGGCCGGGCCGGCCGGGCCGAGGCGGATCAGCTCGCTGTCCAGGGCGGCGGAGAGCCGGCCCAGGAACTCGAGGGTGAGGTTCTGGCTGCCCTGCTCGATGCGCGCGACGGCGCTCTGGCTGGTGCCGAGCCGCTCGGCGAGCTGCTGCTGGGTGAGACCGCGGTGGCGGCGGGCGTCGCGGACGAGCGCCCCGATCCGCCGCACGGCTTCGTCGGCTGGCTGGTCGGTGAGCGTCACCCGGACACGTTATCTCGTATCTGAGATGACAGCCGCGCCACGCCGCGGCGGCGCGGGACGGAAGACTGCCCCCGTGGACGTACTGGTCACCGGCGGCACGGGCCGCCTCGGGGAGCACCTGGTCCCGCAGCTGCGGGACGCCGGGCACCAGGTGCGGTCGATGTCGCGCCGGGGCGCCGGCCCCGGCGGCGTGCGGGGGGACCTCGCCACGGGGCGGGACCTGGCGCAGGCGGTGGCCGGCGCCGAGGTGGTCGTGCACGCCGCCAGCGATCCCCGGGGCGACCCGTGGGAGGTCGACGTCGCCGGCACCCGCAGGCTGGTCGAGGCGGTCGACCGGGCACGGCCGCCGCACCTCGTGCACGTCTCCATCGTCGGCGTCGACCGGATCCCGCTGAGCTACTACCGCGCGAAGTACGCCGCCGAGCAGGTGCTGCTCGCGTCGGGGCTGCCGGTCACGCTGGTGCGGATCACCCAGTTCCACGGGTTCGTCGACGAGCTGCTGGGCACCGCGCGCCGCGGGCGGCTGCTGCCGGTGCCCATGGGCTGGCGCGTGCAACCGGTCGACGTCGCCGACGCCGCCGCCCACCTGGTCGACCTCGTGGGCGCCGCGCCCTCGGGCGGGGTCGTGGAGTTCGGCGGCCCCGAGGAGCACTCGGTGGCCGACCTGGCCAGGGCATGGGCGGCGGTGCGGGCGCCGGGCGCGCACGTCATCGCGACCCCCGTGCCCGGCCGGCTCGGGACGGCGCTGCGCGATGGTGCGGCGCTGCCCACGCGGGGTCCGCGCGGCCGGCGCACCTGGGCCGACCACCTGCGCGGCTGAGCGCCGGCGCGGACCGCAGCGTTCCTGCCGGATCCCGCAGCGCGGGTGCCAGCGGCGTGCCGCGGCCGGAAAGCGCCGGAATCGCGTCGGTGGGCGGCCCTAGGGTCCCCGACGTGACCACTCCCGCCGCCCCCGACGGCCGCACGCTGCTCGCCGTCGCCGTCACCGTGCTCGCCTGGGCCTCGGCATTCGTGGGCATCCGGGCGGTCGGCGAGGACGTCTCGCCCGGCGCCCTGGCGCTGGGTCGGCTGCTGGTCGGCACGCTGGTGCTGGGCCTGCTCGTCGCGCGCCGGGGCTGGGTGCGCCCGGCGGCCCGCGACTGGCGACTGCTGGCCGTCTGCGGCCTGGGCTGGTTCGCCGTCTACAACGTGGCGCTGAACGCCGCCGAGCGGCACCTCGACGCCGGGACGACGGCGATGCTGGTCAACATCGGACCGATCCTCATCGCCGTGCTCGCCGGCCTGCTGCTCGGCGAGGGGTTCCCGAGGTGGCTGGTCGTCGGGCTGGCCGTGGCCTTCGGCGGGGTGCTGCTGATCGGGCTGTCGACCCGCGGCGCGGACGCCGACCTGGTGGGGGTGCTGCTCTGCGTCGTCGCGGCGGTCACCTACGCGGTGGGCGTGGTGGCGCAGAAGCCGTTGCTGCGGCGGCTGCCGGGCCTGCAGGTCACCTTCACCGCCTGCGCGATCGGCGCGGTGGCCTGCCTGCCCTGGGCCGGTGCGCTCGTGACCGACCTGGGCACCGCGCCCGCGGGTTCGGTGGCGGGCCTGGTCTACCTGGGTGTCGTCCCCACGGCGCTGGCCTTCAGCACCTGGGCCTACGCCCTGTCGCGCATGGACGCCGGGCGCCTCGGCGTCACCACCTACCTGGTGCCCCCGCTGGTGATCCTGCTCAGCTGGTTGCTGCTGGACGAGGCGCCGCCGCCGCTGGCCCTCGTCGGGGGCGTGGTCTGCCTGGCCGGTGTGGCGGTGTCCCGCCGGCGGTCCCGGCCGGCGCTGGTGCCGGCAGCCGGGAGGCCCGCCGCACGGGCCGGGGCGGCCGGCCGGGGGTAGGCACCGGCGACCGGGTGTGCACCGCGACGCGGCGATGGGGTAGGCACGCACCGGGGCCGCCGCCGGTGGTCCTGCGTGGCGACCGGCCGGGAGGTGCGTGGTGGAGGAGCAGGAATGGGCGCAGGTGGTGGCGGCGGCCACGCGGGCGCCGTCGATCCACAACACGCAGCCGTGGCGGTTCGTGGCCCGCCCCGACCGGCTGGAGCTGCACCACGACTCGGAGCGCGCCCTGCCGGTGCTCGACCCGTCCGGCCGGCAGCAGGTGATCAGCTGCGGCGCCCTGCTCGAGTTCGCCGTCGTCGCGCTCGCCGCCGGCGGCCGGGGCGTCGAGGTGACGCTGCTGCCGGACGACGGGTCGCCGGGCCATCTCGCGACGGTGCGGGTCGCCGGCGCGGCCGAGGCGTCCGACGACGACCGCGCGCTGGCCGAGGCGATCGCCCACCGGCACACCGTGCGCGCGCCGTTCGAGCCGCGGGCGGTGCCCGAGGAGCTGCTCGACCGCCTGCAGGCGGAGACCGCCGTTTTCGGTGCCTGGCTCAAGCCGATCACCCGCTCGGAGGAGGAGGTCGCCACGGTGTTCCTCATCTCCCGGGCCGAGGAGATGGAGCAGGGCGATCCCGCCTACCTCGCCGAGCTGGAGCGGTGGCTGCGCACCGACCCGGCCGCCGAGGACGGCGTACCGGTGGGCGCCGTGCCCAGCGGCGACCCCCACGAGCGCGCCTCCGACTGGCTGATCCGCGACTTCGTGGCGGGGCAGCGCGAGCAGCACGCGTTCCGGGCCGCCGGCGACCCCGCGGCACCTCCGCCGGAGGTGGAGCGGCCGGCGGTCGTGCTCATGGGCACCGACGGCGACGACCGCGCCGACTGGCTGCTCGCCGGGCGGGCGCTGGGCCGCCTGCTGCTGCGGGCGACCGCGGCCGGGCTCGTCGCCTCGCCGCTGACCCAGGCGCTGGACTGGCCGGCGACCCGCGCGCGGATGCAGTCGCGGCTGTCGCTGGTGGGGCACCCCCAGATGCTGCTGCGGCTGGGCTACCCGCGACCGGTGGACGTCGCGGCGCCGGCGGTCAGCGGCCGGCGCCCGGTCCGCGACGTGCTGCGGTTCGAGCCCGCCGGCTGACCGCCGGGCCGCTCAGCAGCCGGCGCCGCTCAGCAGCCGGCGCCGCTCAGCTCTGCCGGCGCCTGGGGGCCCAGGGGTCCTCGGGGTCGCCGTCCTCGCCGTCGTCGGCCGGTGCCTCGGAGTCCGGGCCTCCCGTACCGGCCCGCCGGTCGCGCCCGGCGGCGGACTCCAGAGCGGCGTCGCGGGCGCGGGCCTGCTCCTCCTGCCGCGCGCGCTCCCGGGCGCGCTCGGCGCGCAACGACGACCCCGCCGCGGCCAGGTCCCCGCGGCGGCCCAGCCACCACAGGACGGCGCCGCTCAGCGCCAGGGCGATCGGCAGCGGGTAGGCCGCCAGGCGCTCCATGCCGCCCTCGCCGAGGTACCGGGTGACGCCGGTCAGGAAGAAGATGGTGCCGGCGGTGGCCGCGATGCCGAGCAGCACCACGACCGTCCCCAGCGCCTCCGACAGCGGCCGGACGGCGTAGGCGAGGGCGACGAGCCCGAGGGCGCCCCCCACCAGGTACAGCACCGCGCCCACGGTGTGCACGGTGCCGTTGCCGTCGGTGGGGAACACCCCGACCAGGAGCACGCCCGCCGCGGCCGCGCCCAGCAGCGCCGGCACCGCGCGCGCGGCCCCGCCGCGCAGCGCCGGGAGGAGCAGGAGGGCCCCGCCCAGGATCAGCGCGGCCTGGACGACGAACGAGGCGTTCATCAGCTGCCGGCCGGGGGAGTCGGCGGCGCCCAGCGCGCTGATCACGTCGCCCGCCCGGGAGTACGGCCCGGTGTAGCGGGCCTGCGCCACGGCCTCCACGACGAAGAACTGGAGGGTCAGGACCCAGGCGAGAGCGCCCGAGCGCAGGCGGTGGGGAGTCACGGCAGCCATCGTCCCAGCTCCTCCGGGGGGATCCGCTCGAGGACGGCGGACAGCTGCGCGGCCGAGAGCCAGGACGGGTTGCTGCCCGCCGGCATGCGCAGCACCTCCGCGCCGGTGAAGGCGGGGTCGGCGCGCAGCTCGGCCCGCCCGACCGGTAGGTCGAGGCGGAGCAGGCGGACCGGGACGACGGGGCCGTCCGCGTTCTCGCCGACCGGCCCGGTGACCCGGCCGATCGCGTGGACGCCGGGCGAGGCCCGCCCGCTCACCCAGAGGAGGACCGGCTGCCCGGCCGCGACGAGGTCGAGGCGGTAGCTCCGGCGCACGCAGCGCGCCAGGTCGCGGGTGGTGCCGGGCAGCCACCCGTCGTCGAGGGCCACCGGTGACCGGGCGCTCTTGAGCAGCCAGCCGGCGACGTCGGCGGCACGCAGCCGCACCGACGCCGCCGGCCGGGACGTCCGCGCGGTCAGTCGGTGGCCGAGTGGAGGTCGGCGCCGGCCGGGTCGGCGTCGTCGGACCCGACGGCCTGCCGCTCCTGCTCGGTGCGGTGCTCGAGGACCTCGTCGCTGGGGTGCGGGTCCTTCGCGTGCTGCGTGCGGTCGCGGGTCGGGTGCTCCTGCGGCTCCATCACGTCGTCGAGGTTCGGGGTGTCGTGCGGGCCGGTCATCGTGGTGCCCTCCGGTCTGTCGGGATGCGGTCGGGGAGGGCCATAGCCCCGACCCGGTCCCGCTAACCGGGACGGCGGTCACCGCGGCTCGAGGCGGGCCGCCGGCAGCCACGCCTCGACCAGCGCCGGGCCGTGCGGGCCGCGCACCGTGTAGGCGACCCGGCCCTGCCAGGCGCCGTCCCGCTGGCGCCACTCCACGAGCAGGCCCGGCCAGGTGCCGGGGGAGTCGGGCGGGTCGCGCACCCAGCAGTGCCGCCCCTCCCCGCCGCCCGCACCGACGTTCGGGGACCCCGCGACGGCGGCACGCGGGTGCGGGCCGGTCGGCGCTGGGGGAGGGACCTCGGGGACGACGCCCGACTCCGCCGCCCGCTCACCCAGGGAGCGGCCGCCGCGCCCCCGGTTCATCCCGCCCGCCACGGGAGCAGTCTCGCACGACCGTCGAACGTGTGTTCGACAGCGTACCGGCCGCGGGACGCGGAACGGGGGGGGGGGGGGGGGGGGGGGGGGGGGGGGGGGGGGGGGGGGGGGGGGGGGGGGGGGGGGGGGGGGGGGGGGGGGGGGGGGGCGGGGGGGGGGGGGGGG